>PWVH01000107.1 GCA_003563465.1 Coriobacteriaceae bacterium
GCATATCCTGAGCTCTACGAACCCGAGTTCCGCTATGCGCATACAGACTCACTGGTAGCTAGACTGCGTTCGCTGCTGCTCGACCGGCCGGGACCAGGAGCAGCACGTGCGATGGCCGAGGGGTTCACATTCGAGCGCCTTGCGCCCCGCTACGCCGAGGAGTTCGATCGCGTGGCAGCGCTGGAGGCCCTCGAGTAGATAGCGACAGCCAAGGCTCTCGGGCGGGCGCATCGGAGGAGCCGGCCTTTGTCCGTGCGAACCCCGGTGTATCGCGGCGTCTTGCGGTAACATCCGCTAGGGAGCATAAGCGAGCGGACCCGCTGCGAGAGGGAAGACATGATCGATAGCATAGCCGAGGCGCTGAGCATCTCCAGGACTGGGGCGGGATGGCTTCTCGCCGCCGTCGCCGTCCAGGTCGTCGTGATGGCATGGGCGCTGGTGGATCTGGCTCGCAGACCGCGTGTGCGCTACGACAAGAAGTGGATATGGGCGCTCGCGATCATCTTCCTTAGCAACTCCTTCATCGGCCCTATCCTGTACGTCGCTTTGGGCCGCAACGTGCCCGAAGAGATCGATGTCAGGCCCGACTCGGCCGGCGAGGGTGCTGCCGGCGAGGGCGCCGGCGGGAGCGAGCGCACTCGCAGGGCGGTGGATGCGCTTTACGGAGACAAGAGCGGTGAGTAGATGAGAGCTGCGATCGAGATCGAGGGACTGACCAAGGTCTACAAGGAAGTGCGCGCTCTCGACGGGTTGGATCTGTTGGTCCCCGAAGGCTCGGTATTCGGCTTCCTCGGACCGAACGGCGCTGGAAAGACGACCGCGCTGCGCATCCTGACCGGCATGGCCCGGCCCACCTCGGGCGGTGCACGGGTCTTCGGCCACAACGTGGTGAATGCTTCGAAGGATGTGCGCGCACTGGTGGGCTTTCTGCCCGACGTTCCCGGCTACTACTCGTGGATGACCGCCGAGGAGTTCCTGCGCTTCGCGGGCAGGCTGTTCGGTGTCACCGGCAAGACGCTTGACGATCGCGTGAAGTCTTTGCTGGACATGGCAGGCCTTGCCGGCGTGAAACAGCGGGTCGGCGGGTTCTCGCGTGGCATGAGGCAAAGGCTTGGTGTCGCACAAGCGCTGGTGAACGCTCCAAAGCTGTTGATGCTCGACGAGCCTACGAGTGCGCTCGATCCCATGGGGCGCAAGGACGTGCTGGAGATGATCGCCGCCCTCAAAGGCAGGACGACCGTCTTCTTCTCCACCGATATCCTCACGGACGTCGAGCGCGTGTGCGATACCGTCGCGATCCTCGACCACGGGCGCATCGTTCGTCAGGCGTCCATACAGGAGCTCAAACGCGAAGGTCATGCGCTCCGCGTCCTCGTGGAGGTCATCGAGAGAGCCGAGGAGCTCGAGCCGCTGCTGGCCGCGCGGCCTTGGGCCATGGAGTGTCAGCGGGACGGACAAGTGGTGCGGTGTGTCGTCAGCGACATCGAGGCCGCTCGGCAAGACATCCCGGCGATAGTCGCAGCCGAGAACATGGCGATCGTACGCATGCTGGATGAAGAGCCCACGCTCGAAGACGTCTTCGTGCAGCTGATCGGGGGCGGGGCTTGATGCGCGGACTGGCGGTGTTCACAGGCAAGGAGCTCACCGAGATCCTGCGCACGTGGCGTCTGTTCGTGATCCCCGGGATCCTGCTGTTCACAGGCCTCATGAGCCCGGTGCTGGCTGAGATCGCTCCCGGACTGGTGTCTTCGATGATGCCCGACGAGACTCAAGGGATCGTGATCGAGATCCCGCCCGCTACCACCGTGGACGCGTACCTGCAGTTCAACAAGAACGCCATGCAGATCGCGCTCATCGCCGTCATCATCGCGACGGCCGGAGCTGTGGCCACGGAGCGCAGGAGCGGTACGGCCCAGCTCGTGCTCGCCAAGCCCGTGTCCAGAGGGGCGATGGTGGTGGCCAAGACGCTCTCTAACTGGTTGCTCCTGCTCGCTGCAAGCGTCGTGAGCGCAGGGCTTTGCGCTGCCATCACCACGTTCATGTTCGACAGCACGCTTCTTGGGAGGTTCGCTGCGGCCGTCGGCCTGTGGTATCTGCTCGCCGTGCTGATGGTCGCGGTGAGCGTGTTCCTCTCGGTGGTCACGAACTCCCAGGCGGGTGCGGCTGGCGCAGGCATCGCGCTCTACTTCGCGCTGACGATCGCGTCTGTCTGGGAAGTGACTCGCACCTATACGCCTGCAGGACTCCTAGGCGCCGGCACCGATATCCTCACCGGCGCTCCAGAGGTGTCGGTGGCATGGCCGATCGCCACCACCATCGTCGCTGCGTTCGCGTTCGTTGTGGCTGCGGCCTGGGCTTTCGGACGTCAGGAACTCTGACGCAGACGGTCGGAGATCGTCCGCCAGGGTTTCTGCGCGTCGCGGCGTGCTCTTACACGCAGCCTGCGTGCCGCTGAGCCTCGTGGTCGAGCACGATGTGATCGGCCTCGACGTCGCTCACAGCGGCGAAGATCTCCTTGATGCGGCCGCTGGTGGCGCGCTCTGAGACCTCGGCATAGAAGCGGCTCGCGCGTTGCTCGCGTCCGATCGAGTCTTCGATGTTGGCGCACCAGTCGGCCGGCACGTCCATCGGATCGGCGAGGTCGGCCGGCTCTTCGACACCGACGAGTTCGCAGAACACCTCGCAGTGCTCGGCCTCGACCTTGGCAAGGCGCTTGTACGCCGAGGAAAGCACCGGGTCTTCTTTGTGCTGCGCCATGCCGAAGTAGAAACGCGCGTTGGACC
>PWVH01000070.1 GCA_003563465.1 Coriobacteriaceae bacterium
GAGGCGAGTTGGTACAACTCGCACACGAACAGACTCATCTCGTCAACGAGCGTCACACGGGTGATGGCACCCAACTGGTGCTCCGCGTACCCAAGAGCCTCGTCGGCCGCTTCGAGCCGTTCGCTATCGAGAAAGGACTCCCGAACGAAGATGATTGACGGCTTCAGGCAGTGGTTACGACCGCGCGCCCACGGCCTGTCGAGTGCGAAACGGTGCTCAGAGCGTTCTGAACAAGGCTACCACCTTGCCAAGAATCGTCACATCCTGAACGTAGATGGGCTCTTGTGAGGGGTTCTCCGGTTGCAGGCGTACCCGATCGCTTTCTCTGAAGAACCGTTTCACCGTGGCCTCGTCCTCTAAGAGGGCCACCACGATATCACCGTCTTCGGCTGTGTTCTGTTGACGAACGACCACGTGGTCTCCCTCCAGGATGCCTGCCTCGATCATCGAATTACCGCGTATTCGCAGTATGAAGGTCGACTCACCGGCCATCTCCGCCGGAAGCGGTATCGTAGCTTCGATGTTCTCAGAGGCCAGAATAGGGGAGCCAGCAGCTACCTGCCCGACAAGCGGCACCGCACGCACCTGCCCGTAATCCACTCCTCGATCTGTGTCACGGTAGTCCAACACCTCCACGGCACGCGGCTTGGATGGATCCCTCCGTATGAAGCCCTTCTCCTCCAGCGATGCCAGGTGCGCATGCACCGTTGAGGACGAGGACAATCCGACAGCCTCGCCGATCTCACGCACCGATGGTGGAAAACCCCTGCGGTGGATCTCCGCACGTATGAAATCCAGAATCTGCTTCTGCCGATCGGTTATCTGCCGTCTGTAGGACATGTCGTCCCCCTCGTGACCGAAAACATGTTCGCTGCAAAGTGTAGCCGATGGCATGGATACCATGCAAACACTCGTTCGATTCAGAGCTTGACAACGAACAGGTGTTCGCTACAATTGTATCGAACACCTGTTCGTATTCGGCATGTCAGACCTGAGGAATAGGGTCTGAGGTAGGCGGCTAACCGAAGACACTGGAGGATGTAGGGTGGGAGTGCGCGGCGGACATGCAGGGCATCGGGCGGTGAAACAAACTCCCCGAACTCACGAAAAGAGCAATCGTCTTTGCGGCAGGCTTGTAGGTGAATGGGTGGCGGTCGTCATAGTCGCCTTAACTCTGACTCTTGCTTGTCTTGCCGCGATTCAGGTGACCGATGCGGACGAAATCGACACTTCTCAGGTGATCGTCCAGCCCGGAGACAACCTATGGTCTCTCGCTGTCGAAAACCCCGTACCTGAACTTTCAGTTGCAGAGACCTGCAATCTTATCAAGCGCATCAACGGCATGGAGACCTCTTCTCTGAATGCTGGTGAAGTCATAGATGTGCCCATTGCACAAGAGAGCGGCTGGACCGTCGTGTCTCGCTGAGCACTTCAGCTGTGTCTTTGCCCCATTCAGCTCGTCAGTTCTGACCCGGGTGAATTCACCGTTGAAACCCTATATGTTGTGTGTTAGTCTCACTGACAACCAATATATAGGGGTGGAAGCATGCGGTGCCCGTTCTGTGGTCATGGGGAGACGAAAGTGGTCGACTCCCGTGTCTCCGAATCTCAAGATGCGATTCGTCGCCGCCGCGAGTGCCTCTCGTGCACCAAGCGATTCACGACTTATGAGCGCCGTGAGGAGATGCCGCTCATGGTGCTCAAGAGAGACGGCTCCACGGAGCCTTTCGATCGAGGCAAGTTGCTTCGCGGGCTTGTGGTGGCCACTGCGAAACGAGGCGTGGGAACCGAGCGGCTCGAGGAGCTCATCGATGACGTCGAGGTCGAGCTGTACAACGAGTTCCGCTACGAGATCGACTCCAAGGTACTTGGAGACATGGTGCTCGAAAGACTCAAGGACCTCGACCGGGTGGCGTACATACGCTTTGCCTCGGTCTACAAGTCATTCGAGAACGTGGACGAGTTCACGTCGGAACTCCGTGACCTGAAGGACTGACCGCTCAACTGACGGATGGTGGCCGCAACTGAGTGCTCCTCGGCGCTCAGTATGGACAGATGGGGGATTGCGATGGTCATGGAGCGCGTGGTCAACGTCATCAGGCACAAAGCTGACAACAAGGGTGCCGACTCCACCGACATCGCCCTGTTGGTCTCTACTACCTCAGGCCAGGAAATCGACGCCTGGGACCGCTCGCGCATAACCGATTCCCTTATGAAGGAGGCCGGCCTTGCACGACAGGTCGCAGAAGAGATAGCCCTGGCCGTCGAAGACCGTATAGACGGCACGAACCTCATGACGGTGACCACCGCGATAATCCGTGAGATGGTCGACCTCGAGTTCTTGCAGCGTGGGATGACTCTAGCTCACAAGAAGCATAGCCACCTGGGTCTTCCGATGTGGGATGTCGAGCAGATAATCACCAACGCCAACAAGGAGAACAGCAATACGACTCATAACCCCGAGTCGATAAACCTAACCATCGCGGAGACGATACTGAAAGAGTTCGCACTGCGCAGGGTGTTCAGCGAAGACGTCGCCGAAGCGCATTATGTCGGCGATGTTCATCTTCACGACCTGGGATTCATAATCAGGCCCTATTGCGGCGGACACAGCCTCGATTACATCAAGAAGTTCGGATTGAATCTGCCCAACATCACCAGCGTCTCGAAACCCGCCAAACACGCCGAGGTTCTGATCGGCCACATGGTCAAGATGGCCTCGGCGCTTCAGGCTCACTACGCTGGAGCAGTTGGCTGGGAAGCGATCAACATCTTCTTCGCACCCTATCTTGTGGACAAGAGCGAAGATGAGATCGACCAGCTCGCCCAGATGCTGATCTTCGAGTTCAATCAACTCGCAGGCGCACGCGGTAGCCAGGTCGTGTTCACAGACTTCAACCTGTACTTCAACGTCCCCAGCCACTTCACCGACACGCCTGCGATAGGACCCGGTGGTGAACTCACCGGCAAGACCTACGGAGAGTACGAGCCGGAGGCGCAGCGCTTTCTCCGAGCGATGATGCGCGTCTATCTCAAAGGTGACGCCACCGGAAAGACCTTCGTGTTCCCAAAGCCTCTCCTCCACATAAGCGAGGACTTCTTCCGAACCCCGGGTCATGAGGAATTCCTAGAACTAGCATGCGCGGTTGCAAGCAAACAGGGCATCACCTATTTCGTATTCGACCGTGGTGATGAGGTCACCGTATCTCAGTGCTGCAGGCTAAAGCTGAAGCTCAGCCAGGATCAACTCCGTGAAACGTCGACCCCCGAAGTCATGCGCTTCTCCGCACTGCAGAACGTCACCATCAACCTTCCTAGAATCGCCTACAAGGCCCGTGGCAACGACCAGGCACTGTTCATGGAAGTCAACAAAGCACTCGAACTCGTCGCCAAAGCCCACGTCCAGAAGCGGGCCTTCATCAAGGAGCTGTTGGATCTTGGTCATCAAGGTCCCCTCGGCTTACTCACCCAGAACCTCGACGGCCAACCCTACTTGAAGGAGGACCGTCTTACCTACCTCGCGGGATTGATTGGCCTGAACGAACTGGTGCAGGTACACACCGGTAATCAGCTGCACGAATCCGACGAGACGCTACGATTCGGACTGAAAGTGGTTTCCGCGATGAGCCTCAAATGTCGTGAGCTCTCCGAGCGTCACGGCATCAACATGATTCTAGAGGAAAGTCCGGCGGAGTCTGCGGGTTATCGGCTTGCAAAGCTCGACATGAAGTACTGGCCCGAGCAGGCGGCTGCCGTCGTGAAGGGCGATCTGGCCAGCAGCAACTACTACTACACCAACTCCGTGCACATCGCCGTGGATGCAGAGATCGACTACATAGAACGCGTGGAGAAGCAGTCGCGTTTCCATCCGCTCATCGAGGCGGGTGCGATCGTGCACGTATGGCTCGGCGAGCACGAGCCCGATCCTCGATCGATCAAGTCTTTCGTGGAGAGGGCCTTCCGCAATACCCAGTGTGCGCAAATTGCTTTCAGTCCGGAGTTCACCGTATGCGAGTCTTGTCAGCGCACGACTCGCGGACTGAAGACCCAGTGTCCGCTCTGCGGCTCCATGGACGTCTATGGCGTCACCCGTATAGTCGGTTACTTCAGCAAGATCCAAACCTGGAACCGCAGCAAGATCGGTGAGCTTTACGACAGGGTCCGGACCGACCTCGAGAGACTATAGACCCACTGCAGCACTCGAACGGGAAGACCGAGAAGGGGGAGAGCGTGAACGTGAAGCTGTTCGTCAAGGACGAGTGTCCGCGTTGCCCGGCAGCCAAACGTGCCTGTGAAGGGCTGGAGCGGGTCGAGATCTTCGATGTGGCAAGTGTCGAGGGGTTGGCCGAGGCGTCGTTCTACTCGGTGCTTTCCACACCAACGGTGCTCGTGGTCGACTCCATAGGCACAGAAGTGGCTTGTTGGCGAGGCGAAGCGCCTGACCGCTCGGCACTGACTTCGATACTGGCGTCATGAGAACGGTCCGCGAGACACCTGTCGTCTCACAGAAGAGCGTGCTCCTTGCTCATGAGTGTCCCTCCCGGCGCCTCGCGGGTTTCATGTCGACAGGAATGCTCGACTGGCCCGGAAGAATCGCTGCCACCTTGTTCTTGAGCGGGTGTACCCTTCGCTGCCCGTACTGTCACAATCCCGAATTCGTCGATACCGCTTCCGCCCTGAATACGTGGGAAGAGGTGCTCTCCCACCTGTCGCTGCGCAGAGGTTGGATCGACGGCGTGGTCATCACAGGCGGCGAACCTACCGACGATCCGGACCTGCTCTCTCTCCTCGAAGCGGTAGCGACACGCGGTCTCAAAGCCAAGCTCGACACCAACGGTACACGGCCTGACGTGCTGCGCAGCGCAATCGCGCAAGGACTCGTAGACTACGTGGCTCTCGACATCAAGACGCTTCCCGAGCAATACGGAAAGGTGGGAGATCATCGAGCTGGCGCTTCCGTGCCGGAAAGCATAGCCGTTCTACTAGAAGCCGGTATTTCGCACGAGTTCCGAACGACAGTCTACACGCCGGTCATCGCCCTGGACGAGCTGCCCAATCTTGCCTCCATGCTCGCCGGTGGCGAGCTCTACGCCCTTCAGCAGTTCCGCCCGACTCGCACTTTGGACCCCGATGCAGCCGATGTCCCGCCTGCTCCACCCGCAGCGGTCTACGCTGCAGCTGAGGCTTGTTCCCGGTACCTTCCCACCGTCACTAGAGGAGTGTGACTCGCGGGGTGCACCTCGAGATACTAAGAACCGACCATGATCTGCCCCTTCCAAGATACGCGCACCCGGGCGATGCCGGATTGGACCTCTACGCCGCTCAAGACGTCATTCTTGCTCCTTTTGAGCGCCACCTTATGCCTACGGGCATTGCAGTAGCCATTCCGGAGGGATACGCAGGTTTCGTGCAGCCACGAAGTGGGTTGGCAATCAAGCAGGGGTTGAGCCTCGTGAACAGCCCGGGCCTTATCGACAGCCACTACCGTGGCGAGATCCGGGTCATTCTCATCAACCTCGACCCCGATACGCCTGTAGACGTCAAACGCGGAGACAAGATCGCCCAGCTGGTGATTCAGCCGGTAGCCCGCGTGGAGCTTAGCGAGGTCGACGCTTTGAGCCAGACCACGAGAGGGGAGGGCGGGTTTGGCAGCACCGGAGTGTGATCCACTGCGTGTGCGTGTGGCGGCTCTCGCCGTCTTCGACGACAGGGTGGTTCTCGTAAGACATCGCAAAGGCGAGTCGGTCTATCACCTTCTGCCTGGGGGTGGGGTACGACGACGAGAGACCCTCGGCCAAGCGCTAGTGCGCGAGATGGCCGAGGAGACAGGCCTGCGAGTACTCATCGGTCGTCCACTCATCATCAACGACACTATAGATCCAACCGGAAAGAGGCACGTGGTCAACATCACCTTCGAGGTGAAGATCACCGGCGGACAACTCACCCGCACCTCCAGCGACCCTCGCGTTGAGGGAGTCGATCATGTAACCGTAGCAGAGCTCCTGACTCTCGACCTGCGCCCGCCGATAGCTCGAGAGCTTGCAGAAGCACTCACGCACCCTCAACTCTACCGTGCCGTCTATCTAGGCAGCCTTTTCGTTCCGGATTAGTCGACCGGTGCCCACCAAAGAGGGGGTCCGCTCTCTTGTGATGACAGATGTGACCGGACCACGATAGACACTGCTCACGGCCGAGCATGCCTCGCCAGGCAGGCCCCGGGCTGCGACCCCTGCGCGGCACCGGGGCCTGCGCGAAGCCGGTGACACGCATTCAGCAGCGCTCATGCACCCATACCCGTATGTCGGATAATGTATCTTATGGGCAGTCCCGCTTAGAGCAATCCTCCCGGCATTCGAACAGCCCTCTAGAGAAAAGTCGTGCTCGAGTCGCAAACCAGCCCGAGACAGACCGACTCGCTCGTTCCTACGTGCTCCGGTTTTTGCTAGGTTTATATACATCGTGAACATCAAGCGACTGATATGCCTCTTACGCGGACATGTCTGGGGACCTGTCGTCAGAGAAGCCGCACACGATCAGCGCTGTCTGCGCTGTGGAAGATGGCGCAGCGGCTATGGCGGTCGATGACGGCCAGAAGTGCGTCCTATCCTAGTGCCCGCAGAGATGTCTCTCTTCGAACTGAGACTTGGTCATCTCGCCGAGATCTAGTTTGGCCGAGTCCAGATAGGCCCAGGCCTCTTCGGCTGAACTGAAACTTGCGATGCGAGTCACGGTCTCTGCGTTGTCGAGAGTGACAGCCTCCACGACCCAGCTCTCGTTCTCTTCGACACGCTGTGTCGGCGGTGTGCGATAGAGGATGTCGTCTCGCCATTCGAGATCGGGCTCGCCACTCTCGTCGAGTCTCGCGATTCTCAGGCGATAGAAGTCGTCTGCCGGACCGATGATCTTCCCCATGAGTCACCTCACGCGAACGCATGTTCGTATCTGCTTCAGAAGAATGCGGGCCTACTCCCGAGTCTACTCCTGCAGCTCGGTGTATTGCGGGCTCGCCGACACATAGCCCTCGACACCGTTCTCGTCACGCACGTGATGCCATCCGTCCTTGGTGCCTAGATGTGTCAGCCGATCGTTGCGGCCCAGGCCACGAATCAGTCCGCCATCTCGCGACGGCTCTTTGCGGAAGTTCAGGGCATCTATCAGTACCACCACAGTGCCTCCTGCGGTCTCATCGGTTTCCTCAGGCTGCCCTTCGGCTGCCGGTGTCTCTTCGGCCGAAGGCTCGGGTGTTGCGGTGATCTCTTCCGCGCTTTCACCGTCTTCGCGCACGCCCCTGTACTCCCCCCAGTAGCTGTTGACGAGCATGAAGAGAATCAGCAGCACGATTACACCGAAAACTGCTCTTATGGGACGTGCGCCATCGCTCATATGTACAAACCTCCACCGTAGACGGCAGCTTCATCGAGTTCGTATCGCTCGCACGCCTCTGCCACTTGTGAGTCAGCGATCTCGAACACGTCTGTAAGCCTCGCCAGGTCTATGGCTGCCAGTGCCTCGAACACCTCATCGGGCTCACTGTCCTCCCCCACCCTGCCAGCTTCCTCGCTCACCACATAGGCGGCATCGGCTAGCGCTTCTGCAGCTGGCCACAAGCTCCTCGGCAACGCCATCGTATCCAGTTCTTCGGCAACTATATCCGTTCTTCGCACTACCTCGGTAAGAGCCTTCCTGTCTACGCTTTCAGGGTGCTTGGCGAAGTGCTCGAACTCTTCGTCGTCAAGCTTCAAGAGGTGTACGACCACCTCTTCAAGCGCACGCCTGGCGGCAAGGACTTCTTCCCTCCTGCTTACGACTCGAACCAGACGTCGCTTCGTCTCTCGAATCCAAAGGGCTCGCACGAGGAAGAAGGCGGCCACGGCGACAAGAACCACTCCACCTGCAAGCACCCAAACCCACACCGGTATAGTGCCAAGATCGGGCACTGCGCCACTCCCTCCGTCGACAAGCGGGAGGGGTCAGCAGCCCTCGTCCCGCAGATCGAGCACTCGTTTCGACTTGCCTGCCGTCCTTTCGATCGTCCCAGGTTCCACAAGAGTGACCTTGACGTTGAGGCCAAGCACACCATGCAACCGCTCGCTCACGTGCTTCGTGAACACCACCATGTCTGCCATGATATCCGAAAAGACCTCTTCGGCGACTTCGATACGCACCTCCATGTCGTCAAGACCATGCTTGCGTTCCACAACTATGAGGTAGTGTGGCCGTACGTTCTCGATCTTGAAGAGTACGTCCTCCACTTGGCTGGGAAACACGTTGACTCCCCGGATTATCAGCATGTCGTCGGTTCGTTGCCGCACTTTTCGCATGCGCGCGAGCGTGCGGCCGCACTCGCAAGGAGTCCTGTCCAGCACTGTGAGGTCGTGGGTGCGGTAGCGCAGCACAGGGAAGGCCTCCTTGGTGAGTGGAGTTATCACGAGTTCCCCCTCCTCTCCATCGCCACGCGGTTCGCCACTGGCGGGGTCTACTATCTCGACCAGGAAGTGGTCCTCGTTGATGTGAAGTCCGCAGGAGCACTCGCACTCTCCAGAGACACCCGGACCCATCACCTCGGATAGGCCGTAGTTGTCCGTTGCGCTTATGGCTAGCTTCTCCTCTATCTCGCGATGTGCCGCTTCGCTGCAAGGTTCCGCACCGAAGAGGCCGAGGCGTAAAGGTAGTTCGCTGAAGTCGACGCCCGCCTTCTCGCCCACCTCCGCCAGATAGAGCGCGTAAGACGGTGTCGAGACGAGTACCGTCGTGCCGAAGTCCTTCATCATCATCAGATGACGCTCGGTGTTCCCTGCGCTCGCGGGGATGACAGTAGCCCCGATGCGCTCCAAGCCGTAGTGCATACCGAATCCACCGGTGAACATGCCGTAACCGAAGGCCATCTGCGCCAGGTCCGTATGCACCACGCCAGCTGCCGACGCAACACGTGCTGTAAGCTCGGTCCAGGTGGCGATGTCGCCCTTCGTATACCCGACCACCGTAGGTTTCCCTGTCGTCCCGGCCGAGGAGTGTATTCGCACAACCTGATCGAGAGGTACGGCGAACAGGCCGAAGGGATAGGTGTTCCGCAATGCCTTCTTATCGGTGAGAGGCAGCAGCCGAACGTCATCAAGCGATCGAACGTCCCTGGGCTTCAAGTCGCGCTCGTCCATCGCCTGCCGATAATGCTCAACTCGCTCGTGGACCCACGCCACCGTGGACTGCAGCCGCCTGAGCTGAAGCTCTTCAAGCTCATCGCGATCCATCGCCTCGTATTCGGGATTCCAGATCATGTGGTCTCCTCTCCCCCATGCCAGGTTCCCAGATAGATGAGCCGAACATCGTCGTCGGCAAGCAGATCATCGGCACTTCCGGCCAGTGCGATCCCGCCAGTGCGCATCACATACCCGCGATCCGAATGCCTGAGCGCCAGGCGCGCGTCCTGTTCGACTAGCAGAATCGTATGCCCCTCGCTCCGCAGGCGGTCCAAAGCTGCGAATATCTCCCCGATAAGCTTCGGGGCAAGCCCGAGGGACGGTTCGTCAAGCAGGAGCAATCTCGGACGCGCCATGAGCGCTCTGCCGACCGCAAGCATCTGCTGTTCCCCGCCGGAAAGCGTTGAGGCGCTCTGATCCTGACGGTCTGCGAGAACCGGAAACAGCTCGAACACCCGTTCGTAGTCCTCTGTAAGATCGGTCTTGCCCCTGCTATGGGCGCCGAGTTCCAAGTTCTCTCGAACCGTCATGGGCCCGAACAGCATGCGCCCTTCCGGCACCATGACCAGTCCGGCCTTCACCGCGCGTTCGGGCTGAATGCCCGTGATGTCTTCACCTAGGAAGCGCACCCTTCCCGCACTCGGCGGAATCAGTCCGATGACCGCCTTCAGCAGAGTAGACTTACCTGCTCCGTTGCCACCGATGAGAGTCACTACCTCTCCCACGCCTACCCGCAGATCGATGCCGCGCAGAACTTCGACGCGACCGTATCCGGCATGCAGACCTTCAATGGCGAGCATAGTGTCCGTCTCAGAGCTCATCGGCCTCCTCCTCTCCGAGGTAGGCCGCGATGACAGCGGGATCCTTCTGAATCAGGCGAGGCGGGCCCTCGGCGATCTTGCAGCCACGATCGAGGACCACGATCTCGTCTGAGACCTCCATCACCAGCCCCATATCGTGCTCGACGACCACGATGGTCGATCCACGGTCGCGAATCCGGTACAACGCCTCGGCCAATGCCGAAGTCTCAGCGATGTTGAGTCCGGCTGCAGGCTCGTCAAGAAGGAGTAAGCGCGGCTTTGTCGCAAGGGCGCGGGCGATCTCCAGAAGACGGCGCAACCCGTGCGGCATGTCCGCGGCAGGCGCATCCGCCCATTCTCCAAGGCCAACGAGCCTGAGAAGCCTGCCGGACTCCTCGGCTACCTCACGCTGCTCGCGTACCGTCCACGGTAGACGCAGCGCGGCCGCTAGGAATCCGCTTCGCGTGACCGCATGCGCACCTGCCATCACGTTCTCCAGCGCACTCATCTCCTCGAAGAGCTCGGTGTTCTGGAACGTGCGTGCGATTCCTCGGCGAACGATATGGTGCGCTCGCCAAGAGGTGATGTCCACACCGTCATATCGCACGGTGCCCTCTTCGGGCCGGTCGAATGACGTAAGAACGTTGAAGAGCGTGGTCTTTCCAGCTCCGTTCGGCCCGATGATCGCTTTGATCATCCCTTCGTGAACGTCGAATGAAACTGCATCGACAGCAGTCAATCCTCCGAAACGCCGCGTGACATCGCGCACCTCAAGCAGGCTCATCGGACGCTCCCCTTAGCGGCGATTCGACGCAGTGCGCCCGCGATCCCGCCCGGCACGAACAGCATCACGGCGATGATGGTCAAGCCGTAGACATCCTCCTGCCACTCCTGAATCGTTTCCACTGCAGAACGCGATAGCCCGGGGATGACCGCATCCGCAAAGGGAATCATGGTCAGAATCACGGCGGCCAGCACCGGACCTGCGAGTGAGCGCGTACCCCCCAACACCGCCATGGCCACCAGCAGAACCGACACGTGCAGGGAGAAAGTCGAAGGCGAGATGAATCCGACCACGTGAGCATAGAGCGATCCGGCAAGTCCAGCGAACGCCGCTGAGATAACGAAGACGCGTACCTTCAGCCCTGTGAGGTCCATACCGCAAGACATCGCGCCCGCCTCGGAGCCATGCAGGGCTAGCATGGCACGTCCGGCTCGCGAGCGCACTAGATTACTGGCTATCAGGAGGACCGCGGCCGCCGCGCTCCACACGAGCCAGTAGTTGCCTCCCGCCGAGTCGACTTCGATTCCAAGAAAGGACGGGAACGGTATCCCCGACAGACCGTCAGGCCCCCCGGTAACCCCTTTCCCCTCCACGAAGGCGACTCTCATGATCTCCCCGAAAGCCAGGGTGGCCATCGCTAAGTAGTGACCCCTCAATCTCAGGCTCGGCAAAGCGAGAAGCAGTCCCCCTGCCGCTGTCAGCACGATCGCAATCGCTACGCCGGCGACCCACGGCCAGCCGAAAACCGTAACCACGTGTGCCGATGCGTATGCCCCGATGCCGTAGAACGCCGCATGCCCTAAAGACACCTGTCCCGCATAACCGAAGAGAAGGGCCATGCCCGCCACTATGATCACATTCACGCCCACGAATGTGAGCACTCTCAGCATATAGCGATCTGCTGTGAGCAGTGGCACAGAGAACACGCTTGCGCCTATCAGTCCCAGTAGGACCGCGACCTTGATATCGACGTTCCTGTGCACCGTCCCGCCTACACCTTCTCCCGGCGCCAGCGACCAAGAATCCCCTGCGGCCGTAGGAAGAGAACGGACAACAGCACTATGAGCGCTATGGCGTCCTTATACGTCGAAGAGATGAAGGCTATCGACAGGCTCTCCAGCATGCCCAAGACCAGCCCGCCGACCACCGCGGCGATGGGATTGCCTAGACCGCCAAGGATCGCTGCGGCAAAGCCCTTGATTCCTACGGAAGGACCCACATCGAATACCGTTTGCGTCAGAGGGGTGACCGCCAGACCGGCAAGAGCACCGAGCGTTGCAGCCAGTACGAAACTGACTGTCACCATGAGTCGGGTGTCGACCCCGACTATTCGGGCCGCATCACGGTTGACCGCGCAGGCACGCATAGCCCGGCCGAGACCGGTGCGATTGTACAGGTACCATAGCGCCGCCACTGCCAGCGCGGTCATGCCCAGAATCCATACGGACTGGACTTCGAGGGAGGCCCCGAACACCTTCACAGAGCCTCCACCCGAGAACGCTGGCAGTGGCCTTTCGGTCGGACCGAAAAGATGGCGAGCCATTGATGATAGCACCATGGAGCCGCCCACGGTGATGATGATTATCGCAAGCGGGTCGCCGTCCTTTCGTGGACGTATCGCTGCCAGCTCGAACACTCCGCCCAACACCGCTGTGGCGGCCACACCTGTCACAGCTGCAAGAGGTAGAGGCAAGCCGAGATCCGCGTACGCCCACACCGACAGCATCCCGCCGAGCATGTAGAACTCACCCTGGGCGAAATTGATCGCACCCGTCGCAGCGTAGACAAGAGTGAACCCCAGCGCCACGAGCGCGTATATCGATCCGTTCTTCAGGCCCGCGAGCCCGAACTGCAGCAGCTCCGTACCGCCCACGTGCTACCCGTTCTCCTCGGCCGAGACCGCCGGTAACCCTCCGACAATGCGCACCTCGACAAGCTCGACCTTCGGACCTGTGGCCGCGAACTGCTCGGCTTCTCTCGCGCAGACATGCATCGTGTCTATCCCCTGCCCGTTGCGATTCTGCGGTTATGAGCATTCACTGTAGCGCCACGCTCTCCGGGCTCCGCATACAGAACCCGGAGAGCGAAACGAACGCACCTCGATGGGCTTCCTACCGCTCCTCGAGCACCCAGCGGCCACCGCTCACTCGATACATCACCAAGTCGTCTTCGGTGAGTCCGTTGTGATCGGTCTCGCTGTAGTTGAAGGTGCCGCCGATACCCACGAAACCAGTCGTCTTCTCGATCTCATCGCGCAGATCCTCGGGAGAGAAACCTTCCGGCAGACGCTGCATGGCCTCCACGATGATGTATAGAGAGTCATAGGCATGGCCCGCGAAGGTATCCGGAGCCTCTCCGTAGCGCTCGGTGTAGCGCTCGATGAAGTCCGTAGCTACCGCGTACTCCTCGCTGTCCTCACCGTAGGCCTCGGGAACGAGAATCTTGCCAGCAGCAAAGACGAAGTCCTCTGCAGCCTCACCGGCTCCTTCTATGAACTCGATACGGGCGTTGCCATGGCTGCCGACCAGCGGTATGCCGAAATCGAGTTGGGCCATGTTCTTGGCTACGGTGGCCGCCTCGCGTCCGGCGGACCAGAGAACGACCACATCGGCATCTGCCGCACGGATCAGTGTCAGCTGTGCGGTCATGTCGGTATCACCGGGGTTGAAGCTTTCCTCGGCCACGAGTTCGAAGTCGGTTCCCTCTATAGCCTCCTTGATGACCTCGACACCATCCTTGCCGAAACCACCCGTGTCGGAGATGAGTCCGATCTTGTAAAATCCCTGCTCCTCCAGATAGCGCAGCGTGAACGGTACGACCAGACTGTTCGACCAAGGAGTCTGGAACACAAGCGGATGGAAGTCTGCCGTTATCACCGTGCCACCGGCGACTGAGACCTGCGGAATGCCGGCACGGACTATCTCTTGACGCATGGCCATCGTGCCACCGGTACCTGTCGCGCCGATGATCGCGACGATGTCGCCCCTTTCCAGAAGACGCGTGGTGACCGCAACAGCCGTTTCAGCGTCCGTGGCGTCGTCCTCGATAAGCACCTCAATGGGGCGGCCGTGCACGCCTCCGGCGTCGTTGATGCGCTCTACCTCCATATCGATCGTCTTCTTCTCCGGCTCACCCAGCCCCGCGAACGTGCCGGTGAGTGACAACACCGCCCCGATGCGGTAGGGCTCCGTCACGTCAACGCTGTCGTCTACCGGTTCGCTTTCTGCCGCACATCCCGAAAGCGAAACGATGACCATCGCGACTGCTACTGTCACGACCAGCGCGAGACGTGTTCTGCTCGCTGCCATGACCTACTCCCTCCCTTGCTCTCGCCGTGCGCTAGATGCTCGAGATCTCCTCTTGAGAAACGAGCCGCACGGGTTGATCCTTAAGTAGACCCAGTGCCAGGTCTGCGTCACCTACATTGATTACCACATAAGTCGAAATCAGCGAGTATACGTACTCGATGTTGACCCCGGCTTCGGCGACCACCTTAAGCACAGATGCGAGACCGCCGGGGCGGTCGGGTAGATCGATACAGATAACATCGCTCTCCTTGACGGTGAAGCCGGCATCCCTCAACGCCGCCTGAGCCTCAGCGGGCTTGTCCACGACGAGTCTCAAGATGCCGTATTCAGCCGTGTCGGAGACTGAGAATCCTCGGATGTTCACGCCCGTATCGCCGAGGACTCTCGCCACCTCGGCCACGCGACCGGCCTTGTTCTCGATAAACACCGAGAGTTGATGCACCTTCATGCCAGGCATTCCCCTCCCTCGCCACAAGCCTTGCGTCCCAGCTCGAACGCACGCAGATTGACCTCGACGGTAGACGCAGGTACGCGACCCGCAATCACCTCGGCCCATACCTCTCGGCCGAACGTCAGACCTGTCGAAAGCGCTCCGAGTAAGACGATGTTAGCTGATTTCGGACTGCCTGCCTCGCAAGCAAGAGCTTCTGCATCAAGGAATACCGCTCCTTCGGACACGAGCGATTCCTCGACTCCCTCTGTTCGTTCGAGATCGCCTATCATTACCGGAAGCGGATCGATCAGCCGAGAGTTCACAAGCAGCCGACCATCGAGCTTCAGATAGGGCAACCGCCGGGCAGCCTCGGTCATCTCGAAAGCGACCAGATGGTCTGCGCCACCCGGATCGGTGAGCGGCGAATACACCCGCTCGCCGAAGCGCACCACTGTATCGACCGATCCGCCACGTTGAGCCATACCGTGGAACTCGGACAGTTTGACGTCGAATCCCGCAGCGAGCGCTGTTTTGGCAAGCACGTCGGCAGCAAGGATAGTCCCCTGTCCGCCCACGCCCGCGAGCATCACCGTGACGGTTCCTGGACTCATCACACTCCTCCGATGTCGCAGGCCGGTCCGGTCGGCTCTATCGCTTCGAAGCGACATACTTGCACACAGTCGCCGCACCCCACGCAAAGGGTGACGTCTATCTCGGCCTTGCTGCCCTCACCGATGCTTATAGCAGGACACCCGAGCCGGATACATACGCCGCATGCCGTGCACAGTTCCTCGTCGACCGAATAGGGTTGCTCCTTCTCATCGATGAGGAGTGCGCAAGGTGCACGAAAGACCAGGACGCTGACTCCATCAGAAGCGACTTCTTCACGCACGGCTGTCTGAGAAGCTTCGAGATCGTGAGGATCGACTGTCCGTACGCGACGGATGCCCATGGCGCGGCAGAGCGCTTCTATGTCCGTCGCAGCGCCTTGGCGTCCTTGCAACGTAACGCCGCTTACCGGGTTGGGTTGGTGACCCGTCATCGCAGTGACACGGTTGTCGAGGATGCAGACGGTAGCATCACCGCAGTTGTAGGAAAGATCGAGCAGTCCAGTGATTCCGGAGTGAGCGAACGTCGAATCACCGATGACCGCTACCACAGGTCCATCATCGCCTTGCCCCGCAAGCCTCATACCGTGGGCCATCCCGATGCTCGCTCCCATGCAGACGCATGAATCCATAGAGGCAAGCGGCCGAAGAGTGCCGAGCGTATAGCAACCTATGTCCCCCGTCACTATCGCCTTGACCTTCCGTAACGCGTAGAATGCGCCTCGATGCGGGCAGCCGGGACACATCAGCGGGGGCCTCGGCGGCAGACCCGATGGGGCGACACGCGTTGAAGGGGCTGCAAACCCGAGGGCACGAGCGATCAAACCCGGAGAAAGCTCTCCGCTCTTCGGCAGCTCTATAGCGTCTACGCTCACCTTCATCATTCTTAACCTCGACTCGAGGTAGATATCTGCTTCTTCCACCACTACCAGACGCTCAACTGAGCCTGCAAACCTTCTGATGGCCTCAGCGGGAAGCGGGAAGGATTGTCCGACTTTGAAGACCGAGGCGTCAGGACTCGCCTCTCGGACGTACTGATAGCAGATGCCGGAAGTCACGACACCGAGAGCCGAATCGCGCAGCTCTATCCGATTCAGCGGTGACTCCTCGGCAAGACGAGTCATCTCATCGACTCGTGCGTCAAGCGCCAGGCGTCGTCCGCGGGCCATCGCAGGCATCATCACCCATTTGGCGACATCTTTCTGGTAAGCCGTCTGATCGAGCTCTTTGCGCTCGCCCTCAAGTTGGACCACTCCTTTCGAATGCGAAACGCGAGTAGTCGAGCGAACGATGACGGGGGTGTCGAACCTTTCGGACAGCTCGAAGGCCTCGCGCGTGAACTCGAGCGCTTCGGCGCTGTCGGAAGGCTCCAACACCGGCACGCGAGCAAACGGTCCCCAGTTCCTTGAGTCCTGCTCGTTCTGAGAGGAGTGCATCCCTGGATCGTCGGCGACGAACAGGACGAGACCTGCGCCGACGCCCGTATACACCAAAGTGAATAGCGGATCGGCGGCGACGTTCACGCCGACGTGCTTCATCGTGACGAACGACCGGGCTCCCCCCATCGAAGCTCCAGCAGCGACCTCCAGGGCAACCTTCTCGTTGGGAGCCCACTCAGCATATACGCCTTCCATGCGAGCAAAGCTCTCGAGAGTCTCAGTGGAAGGTGTCCCGGGATATCCCGCTCCCACTCGGGCCCCCGCCTCCCACGCTCCACGAGCGGCAGCCTCATTGCCGGAAAGCAGAGTACAGGGCACGGGACCCCTTTCTGTTTGAGCAGGAGCGACGTGTCTTCCAGAGATTGGACGGATGATACCACAGGGAATGCGGCGTACGCGCTAAGCCGGCTACGGTCGCGTGGCTCCCACGTAATCGCCGCGCCTCGCGATGCGGTCCGTAAGCGAGTTCACCTGGACCGGCTCACCGCGTCGCGGAGCGTGCAGGTAGTCGCTGCCGCCGACATAGATTCCCACGTGATGCACTTGGCTGGAATCACCACCGTACCCGAAGAACACAAGGTCCCCAGGCAAGAGCAGGTCCATGCGGTCGGGAGGTATGTAGCTGCCGACGGTGAACTGCATCCGGCTGGTGCGTGGAAGGGATATGCCGATCTCACGGTAGACGTATTGCACCAGACCCGAGCAGTCGAAGCCATCTGGCGTCGAACCTCCCCACACATAGGGCACGCCGATGTACCTCATGCCTACCGTGACCGCTTCGGGACGACCTTGTCCGAGACGGTCGTGATTTGAATCGAACGACCTGGGGCCCGGCGCTGCAAGACGCGATGAGGACGAAGTGTCAGCTGCGGCAGAGCGGGCCGCGGCCTCGGCGGCTCGTCTCGCGGCCTCCTCGGCGGCCCTTCGTGCTCGCTCCTCGGCCTCCCTGCGCAGTCGCTCCTCCTCCTCAGCTACCAGGCGGGCGACCTCGGCGTCGATACTCTCTACGTAGCGCTCCTGACGCAGAAGTGCTCTTTCGACCTCGGCCTTCTTCACCTTCGCTTCGTGGCGCAGAATCGACTGTTCCTGCTCGCGACGTTCAAGAGCTCTTTCTTTCTCTTCTACCTGCTGCTTGGCTTCACGCACGCTCATGACGAGTATGGCGTCGTTGCGATTAATCCGACGCAGCCATTCAATGCGAGTCAGAAAATCCTCAAAAGACGTGGTGCCCAGCAGCACCTCGATCATCTCGACGTTGCCATTGCGGTAGATGCCGCTCGCCCGCTCGGCGAGGGCCTCCTCCGCTGAGAGTAGATCCTGCGACGCGATCTCGAGGGCCTCGCGGGTCTCGGCGATCTCACGACGAGTCTGGCTCAATGCCTCCTCGAGCTGCATATACTCCTCGTGCCGAACTTCTGCCACCGCTGCGAGCTCCTCCATCTCGGCACGGGCTGCTTCCGCCTTGGCCCGAGTAGCCTCGATCTCTGGAGTGGACGGTGCCGCGGATACTGAGGGCGCTGCTGCAAGGAATGCCGCTGCAACCGTCAGAAGAAGAATCCTTACGACCCATGTGCCGGATACGATACGCACTTGACCTCCTGCTGCATCTCTAGTCTACGTTCGAGGCCGCGCCGCGGTAGTGCCGAGGCTTTGACCGACACACGCTGATGTTATCATATTCCCGCAGCTTAGCCCCGTCTGACGGAAGTCTCGCTTCGAAAGGGCCGCGGCATGGATAGAAACAGCCCGATCGTAGCAACGCTCCTTGCATGCTTCGTGGCCGCGACACTCGTCCCCTCCGGTGCCCTGGCCGAACCTGCAGCCTCGACCCAGGTCCAGACCGCTTTGGACGAGGCCACGAGGCGCGTTCTAGAACTCGAGCAGGCTATCGAAGACCATCGGGCAGAAGCTGTGGCTATCGAAGAACGCATCGCCGTCACCAATCTGCGAATCATCGCGCAAAGGGACGCCCTTGCCGAAGCTCGACACTCTCTAGTATCGGCTCGTACGGCGTACCGGTTTAGGATGGTAGACATCTACAAGTCGAGCATGGCCGACCCCATGACCGTGCTTCTTTCCGCAGAGTCGATGTCTGATTTCTACTCCCGCCTGCTCATGCTTACCCGTATCGCAATGCGCGACCGCCGGATGTATGAGGAGGCGACGGTGGCTGCCGCTGCTGCGGAGTATCACGCAGCCTATCTTGAGGATCTTAAGGCCCAAGACGTCGCGTTGCGGCAGCTTCAACGACTGCGCGGCGATGAGCTAGAAAAGGCCCTCGCCGAACAGAGCACCCTTGTGGAGCGGTTGACCGAGGAAGCCAAGCGTCTGCTCGAAGCACGGCGCCGTGCGAACCTGTCGACTCGAAAGCAGTGGCGTGAGAGCTCGATCCCACTCGAGGACGCGATCGCGAAGGTACCGGGTGTGGTGGAGCCCTATACCGATCTCGTCTACCTGGTCTCCGAGTACCATCCTCGTCGATATCGCTCGCTGGGACGTGAGGAGTACGCTCTGTGTTCCTGGTACGGCAACGAGTTTCACGGCAGGCCCACGGCCTCTGGACAGATATACAACCAGAACGACTTCACCTGCGCCTCGAGAACGCTGCCTTTCGGCACACGCCTGGCTTTGACGCGCGGTGAACGTCGCATCGTGGTCGTCGTCACCGACCGGGGGCCGTTCATCGCCGGCCGTGACCTAGACCTCTCACGAGCTGCCGCTCAGGCTCTAGGATTCTCGGGTCTTGCTACCGTGCATGTGGAATACGTCGAGGCGATTCGAGAATGAGGCACGGTCTCGCTACTCTGCGCCGCAATGCGCTTGAATCTTGGCTCCTCAGCGGACGTGGATGAGAGATACTATCTTCGCGTCACCAAGCTTTCGGCGCCCCTGAAGGAAATCGAGCTCTATCAGGAACGCGAGTCCTACCACCTCCGCCCCGGTGCTGGCAGCCAGCTGGGCTTTTGCAGCGGCAGTGCCGCCGGTGGCCAATACGTCGTCGACGATGAGGACGACGTCTTCGGGATCGATGGCGTCCAGATGCATCTCCAGCGAGTCGGTCCCGTACTCGAGCGCATACTCAGCCGCCGTGGTGTCCCACGGCAACTTCCCAGGTTTGCGAGCAGGAACGAAGCCCGCTCCCAGCTTGTATGCCAGCGCTCCGCCAAAGATGAATCCTCGTGCCTCGGCACCGAGAACCTTTGTGATACCGTCCTCGGCGAACTCTTCGGCAAGAGTGTTGATAGCCTCCCGAAAACCTTCTGGACTAGCAAGCAGCGGTGTTATGTCCTTGAATACGATTCCATCCTTAGGGAAATCAGGGATGTCGCGTATGTACGATTCCAGGTTCATCTCTCCTCCAGGATTCTGAGGTTCACGCAGCAAGGATACGCCTTACCGCGCAGGGTTTTCCAGCTCGCAAATGCATTCCGCGAGCCATCAAGCGACTCTGTCATCGTGCACTGTAGCGATATAGGGAAGGTTACGAAGTCGCCCTTCTATGTCCAGACCGTAGCCTACCAAGAAGCGATCCGGCACGGAGAATCCTTTGTAGGCTATCGGAAGATCGACGATGCGACGCGCATCCTTGTCCAGCAGCGCACAAACCTCCAAGACCGCCGGCTCACGCTGGCGTAAAACCGAAAGTACGTAGTTCAGAGTCAGGCCCGTATCTATGATGTCCTCCACCACGATGACCGAGGCTCCTTCAATGGAATCGTCCAAGTCCTTCGTGATACGCACCGTCCCCTCGCTGCTACCGGCATAAGATGATATTGCGAGGAAATCAATCGAAAGCGGTGCATCGACCGCTCGACACAAGTCCGCGAGAAAGAACACTCCCCCGCGCAGCACGGTGACAAGCCGCAGGTCCCGACCCCCATGCTCTTCGGCGATCGCCCGTCCGAGTTCGGCGATACGCCTGTCTATCTGCTCCTGGGTCAGCAGGATTCGATCGACCAGCTCCTCACCGGCGTAGCGCCTCAACACTACTCCTCGATGTCGTGTCCGCCAGCCGCCAGACCGCCGCCCTCTGAAGGCGGCTTCTCGGAGACGCCCAGACCGTATCTGGCAAGCAGGCGGCGGAAATCCTTCTGGTAGAAGATCTTGATCCGAACGTCCGGGTAGAGTTCTCTCAAACGTCTCACTTTACGGTTCTTCTTGGTCACGAGCTTCTGGCTCATGGTGGTTAATTCTATGTAGAGATCGAAGTCGGGCAGGTAGAAGTCGGGCGTGAAAGAGGCTATGACCCTTCCCTCTCCATCCCATTCGATTGGAAAGGTCATGGGTTCGTACTCCCATCGGATGCGGTAGAAGTCGAGTATCTCCGCCGCGACACGCTCGCTGGGATGAGCGAACTCGATCGGGTGTGTGTCCCGGCCTGACGGCATCGGTGCCCGGGTGTCTGATTGCTCCTCGGCCATGCTCCCCTACACGACGTCCTCGAACACCCGTCCGAGAGCACGCCTGAGTAGATGGTTCTTGAGATCGCCCGTTGTTCCGGTGAGTTCTCCGAGAGTCTCCACGAGCTTCTGCCTCGTTTCCGGTGTCCGATGACGGAACGCAGGCATCAGAGCCTGGCCGAAGAAAGCGGCTTCGCGCTCCGCGAAGGTCTCGTACATTCGCAGATGCCTGGGCTCTATGCCGAAGCGCCGCAGATCCCATGCGGCATGCGACACACGGACGTCGGCCGGTCCCATCTCGTCTCCATGCTCACCCTCGATTATCTCGACCAGTCCGAACTCCGCCAGTTCGCGCACGAAAGAAACAGGCAGGCCCAGAGCAGACTGTGCGTCATCGATACGTACGGTCTCAGCCTGCTCGAACGGAAGCATCACCGGCTGGGCTGCCGCGGCTTCAGACCCCTTGAGCTCAGGCGGCACCTTGCCCTTGTCGTACTCGGCAAGCTTCTCGCGAATGACGGCCAGAGGCAGGAAGTGCTCCTTCTGTAGACGCAATATCATCTCGACCCTGGCAAGATCGGACTGCGCGAACTTCCGATAACCGCCAGGTGTACGTTGCGGAGCGATCAACCCCTCTTCTTCCAGGAACCGGATCTTGGAGATGGAAAGGTCAGGATAAGCCGGCTGCAGAGTCTCGACGACCTCTCCGATCGTCATGTAATCGCGCGTCTTCAATTCACTCACGCTCCCGTGCCACCCTTGAATAGCATTTGGAACGTCCCCACCTGCACCACATCACCATCTGCTAGCGGAGCTTTGTCGATTCGCACGCCGTTCACGTAAGTACCGTTGAGAGATTCGGCGTCTTCAATGGAGACCACGTCGCCGACCATCTCGAGAGTCGCATGCTTCCGAGAGACGGTCACGTCGTTCAGGAAAATGTCGCTCTCTGGGTCGCGACCAATAGTCAGAACGGGACGGTCGATGAAGAACTTCTCACCCAACTCAGGTCCTTTGCGCACGACCAGCGCGGGGCCTTCCGTCACCTCTTCGACCAAGACATCGGCTTCACCATCGACAGGAGCGCCGACCGGTGAGAAGGACTCGGTAGGTCCTTCCAGCCGTATGTGACACTCAGGACACTCAGCGGGAGGCGGATCGCCTAACGGGGTACTGCATACGGGGCATCTCATCATGATGCGGTCCCTTTCGCCGAGACCGGGTGCCGGACGCCGGTCTGGGCTGCGCTGGCTAATCGTTCTGCTCCTCGTCTCCGAGAGGCTCTGTCACGTCTATGCTGGACACGCCGCGAGATTCGTTCGACAAGATCTCGATCAGTCGTTCGATATCGCCTCCGGAGATAACGTCCTCCCCTGCTTCACGTTGATTCTCCAGACGCGATACGAGTTCGGCTCGCAATATGTCGATCTTTCCGTGCAGTACGCGGCGCCGATACGAGAGCTTCTGCTCTTCCTCGTAGAGCGCGTTCAGCACTTCCCGTAGCTCGTCGTTGCTCTTGTTCTCGAGATCTAAGAGGACCTCGTCGTACGTGCCATCGCTCACGACCTAGCCCCTTTCGAAAGCCGCTCCGAGCGGCACCGTGCCGAATACTTCGATTGTATCAGACACGGACCCTGCGGACAGTCTCTACCTTCACTCCACCTGAAGGCTGCGGCATACTTCAGCCTCTTCGCTCGACCTGCTCAACGACATTCTGGGACGACGACGGTGTCCACAAAGGATTCCGCCAGTGTCACTTCTTCGGCGGTCGACGCACCGGCGGCGAACTCGACTCCGAGACCTTCTCTGAATCCTGCGACTATCGCGTCGCAGATCTCCGCTTCAGAAGGTATCTCTCCGACGCAGTCCTGCAGCGTCGCTGTGGTCTGGGCGAGTTCCTCCTGCGCACGGCTGTCCAGCCCGAACACCGCGGCTTCACGAGGGATGTCGCGTGTCAAGGTGAACGATCCGTGCTGCAGAACGGTACCGTTCAGCCATGTCTGCGCGCTCCCCGAAAGCTTGAGTGCGCCGACAGACAGGTCGGCTTCGGAGCGGCTCAGGTAGCACGCAGCGGACCTGGCACTCGCACGTGAACATTCGGCTAAGGCCGCGTCAACACCCATTCGGCGGTATGCCTCCACCAGAGCGACACAGAAGTGCCGATACGAAGCGGCTACACCCCTAGGAACCCCGTCGGCGAGGGATGCGATGAGCGAGTATGTGATCTCATCATCGTGCAGTACGCCCCTGCCGCCCGTGAAGCGGCGCACTGCTTCCACACCGAAACGCCTGCATGCGCCCCAGTCCAGGCATTCTGCGTCCTGGAACCGCCCGATCGTCACCGTTGAACGCCGCCATCTGTATATCCGAAGGGTAGGAGGAACCCTGTTTCTTGATCGCACGATTTGGATGGCACGATCGAGAGCCATGTTCCATGCCCCGTCGCCTGGCTCGGTCTCGACGATGAGGCGCCAGGTGGCAGCCGGCACCAGGCTCACCCCTCGCGACGGAACCGCAGGTCGGGTTTGCGGGCAGCAGCCACTTCGTCGACACGACGCACGGGTGTCGTGAATGGAGCAGCCTTGAGCAGGGCCGGATCTGTCGAGACCTCCTCGGCGATAGCAAGCATGGCTTTGGCAAAACGGTCCAGCTCCTCCAAAGACTCCGTTTCGGTAGGCTCGATCATCAACGCCTCCTCGACTATCAACGGGAAATAAATCGTGGGAGGGTGGAATCCGTAGTCGAGCAGACGCTTCGCGATGTCGAGAGTGCGCACGCCTCCTTCGCGCTTTTGACGGACACCCGAGAGAACGAACTCGTGCATGCAGGTCCGATCGTATGGAAGCTCGTAGGCATCCCTCAGCCGTTCCTTTAGGTAGTTCGCAGAGAGCACGGCCTGCTCACTTACTTCGCGCAGACCTTCCCCTCCCAGGCCACGGATGTAGGCGTAAGCTCGCACCAGTACGCCGAAATTCCCGAAGAAAGATCGCACACGGCCGATCGATCGCGCCGGCTCGGCCAGCCCGAAGCTGCCATCATCGAGATGCACGGGTATCGGTCCCGGCAAGAAGGGCTTCAGGGCCTCGGTGACGCACACCGGGCCTGCGCCCGGTCCTCCCCCGCCGTGAGGCGTTCCAAACGTCTTGTGCAGGTTGATGTGTAGCGCGTCGAATCCGGTATCTCCAGGACGGGTGATGCCCATGATGGCATTGAGATTCGCGCCGTCGCAGTATGAGAGCGCACCGACGGAGTGCACCGCTTCGTTGATCGCAAGGGTGTTTCGCTCGAACAGCCCTAAGGTGTTCGGATTGGTGAGCATGATTGCCGCAACGTCGTCATCGAGTGCTTCATCAAGAGCCGCAAGGTCTACCCCGCCGTCCGCATCGCTCGGCAACGTGATCGCCTCAAAGCCGCACATCGCAACCGTCGCCGGGTTCGTGCCGTGTGCCGAATCGGGCACCAGCACTCTACGGCGTTCGATCCCCGACGCCAGATGATAGGCCCGAAAACACATCAGTGCAGTGAGTTCTCCGTGTGCTCCTGCAGCCGGCTGAAGCGTGACACCGGGAAGTCCCGAGATCTCACCAAGCGCCTCGGCGAGTCTGCACATGAGTTCCAAGGCACCCTGTACGGTCTCGATCGGCTGATAGGGGTGCAGGCCGGCGAAGCCCTCGTAGCGCGCTGCGTCCTCACCGATTCTGGGGTTGTACTTCATCGTGCAAGAGCCCAGCGGGTAGCTTCCGGTGTCCACCCCGAAGTTCATCGATGCCAGATGGGAGTAGTGACGAGCGATCTCCACTTCGGTCACGTGGGGCAGCATGGGCATCTCGTGTCGAATCTTCGCACGACCCTGCAACCGAACCTTCAGGTCCAACTCCGGCACGTCCAGTGGAGGAGGCTCCACGCATCGCGACTCGGGGGCACCGGTCTCGAAGATGAGCCGTCTTGGTCCTCGCGCGGGTGCGCCGGACGGGATCTGCGCGGACCTCTCGGTCACAAGGATGCGACCTCCTCGGCGAACAGATCCATCTCCGCACGGGTACGCCGCTCCGTGACTGCGAGCAACACCAAGCTTTCGAGCATCTCCGCGCCGATACCCGCAAAGGACCCCCCCTCGACCTCGCCAGCGCACACGCCGGCGAGAAAGCCGCGTTCGAGCATCGCCGATCGCATCTCGACGACATCGCCGTCGTAGATAAGGGCGAATTCGTAGCCGAAAGGCGTCTCCCAAGGCGCTCCGAAGCGTCCCGTCTCCAACAGCCGCTCGCGCAGGTAGTGTGCTTTAGCGATGCACGCGCGTGCTATCGCAGAAAGCCCCTCGCTGCCGACGGCTGCAAGGTAGACACCCGCCGCGAGCGAGCAAAGCGCTTGATTGCTGCAGATGTTGCTTGTCGCCTTCTCGCGCCGAATATGCTGCTCGCGCGTAGAGAGTGTGAGAACGAACGCCTCATTGCCGTCGACATCCCTACTGCGCCCTACCAGACGTCCGGGCATCTGTCGCAGGTGCTCCTTACGGCACGCGAAGAACCCCAACCCCGGCCCTCCGAACGACATCGGAATCCCAAGCGGCTGTCCGTCCCCGACCACGATGTCCGCTCCGTATGCAGACGGCGGCTCGAGCACACCCAGCAGCAGAGGATTGACTGCTACAACGAGCAATGCTCCGGCCTCGTGCGTCAGCTCAGCAATCAACGAAAGATCCTCGAAGTTGCCGAAGAAGTTCGGCTGGGCGACAAGTACTGCGGCAGCTCTTTCGTCAGATAGCACCGAAGCAAGCGAGGGATGGTCCTCTTTGCGAGACTCATCTTCTTGTCCCAAGACCTGCATCGTCCCTGTCGCTACATCGGTTGCAGGCGACCGGCTCACTTCCGCAGTGCCTGCTTCGGCATACGTCAGAAGGGTCCTTCTCCACTCGGGATGCACTGTAGGAGCACAAACGAGTGCATGGCGGCCCGTAATCCGGCATGCCATCTGGGCCGCCTCGGCAAGAGCAGTGGCTCCGTCGTACATCGAGGCGTTGGCGACATCCATCCCTGTGAGCTCGCAGATCATGGTCTGAAACTCGTATGTCGCCTGGAGCGTTCCCTGAGAGACTTCGGGCTGATAGGGCGTGTAGGCCGTGAAGAACTCCGGCTTGCGCAGGACGTGGTCCACGATGGCCGGCACATAGTGGTCGTAGCACCCGGCACCGGCGAAGCTTACGAGTTCGGTGGCGGGAGCGTTCGCATCCGTGAGTCCGCGTAGATGGCCGACCAGCTCCATCTCGCTCAGGCCTGTGGGCAGATCGAGCGGACGATCTATTCTGGCCGCAGGCGGAACGTCGGCAAAGAGCTCTTCTGTAGCCGAAAGACCGAGCGCGCGAAGCATGGCTTCGCGCTGCTCGCACGTGACGGGTATCTGTCGCATAGATTCCTTACTCTTCCTCGGTGACGAACACCTCGTACTCCTCTGCGGAAAGCAGAACGTCCACCTCTGAAGGTTCCGACATCTCAATCTCGATCATCCAGCCTTCGCCGTACGGATCCTCGTTTATGATCTCAGGCGAATCCGTCAGCGATTCGTTCACCTTGACGACCTCACCGTTGACGGGAGCGTAGAGTTCGGATACCGACTTGACCGACTCGACCTCTCCGAAAGGTTCGCCCAGCGTCACCGAGTCGCCCGGCGCAGGAAGGTCCACGTAGACGACCTCGCCAAGCTGGTCTTGGGCGAAATGCGAGATGCCGACTGTGGCGATGTCGCCGTTCACACGAACCCACTCATGCTCTTTGTCGTACTTCAGGTCGCTCGGATACATCGTGCATACGCTCCTTTCGGACCTCTTCACTGCAACGAGGTGCTCTTGACGAACGGTGGCGGTTCGACCAGGGCCGCGACGGACCTTCGACGGATCGTCACCTCTAACATGGTTCCCGGCTCGGCGATTTCTACCGGTAGGTATACGGTTGCGATTCCCTTGCCCAGCGTAGGCGAGAACGTGCCGCTTGCCACCTTACCCACCTCTACGCCGTCACGCAATACGGAGTAGCCCGGCCGAGGAATGCCCTCCTCGGTGACTAGGCCGGCGAGCCTGCGTTCCGGCTCCTGCACACGGATGCGCTCTATGGCATCGCAACCGATGAACCGCTCCTTCTTGCCGGAGACTACCCATCCGAGTCCCGCCGACACGGGATCCACACCTCGGTCCATGTCCACTCCGTGAAGACGGTAACCCATCTCAAGACGGAGAGTGTCACGTGCACCCAGGCCACAAGGCGTAACCTCGGCGAAACTGAGCAGTGTGCGCCACAGTAGTTCGGCGTGAGAGTAGTGGCAAACGATCTCGACACCATCTTCGCCTGTGTAGCCGGTACGCGAGACCAGCACCGGAATCGTCTCAAGAACCGCCTCCGTAAGGTGAAAGCGTCTCGGTAACTCGAGTCCTGGTCCGGCAAGTTCGCCTAACACGTCAAGGGCCTTCGGCCCCTGCAACGCGATCAGGCCCGTGCGGTCTGATTCGTCAACGAGTTCCACGATGTGGCTTTCCGGCCTATGCTCTCGATCGGTACCTTGGACAAGAGTCACGTCCTCGGGGCAGTGCGAACGCATCCACTCGAAGTCGGTGAGCCTGTTCGCCGCATTTCCGATGATCAGGTATTCCAGCTCCCCACTGTGGTAGACGATCAAGTCATCGATGATTCCGCCGTCTTCGTCGCACATGAGCGTGTAATGCGCGGCTCCAAGCTCGCCTATTTCATCGAGATCGTTGGTGAGCAGCCCTTGTAGGTACTCACGTGCCCCGAAACCGAAGACTCGGAACTGGCTCATGTGGCATATGTCGAAGACGCCTGCCGAAGAACGAACCGCATTATGCTCTGCGACGATACCCGAATACTGCAGAGGCATTTCGAAGCCCGCGAACGATACCATTCGGGCGCCTAGAGCTAAGTGCTCATCGTAGAGCGGAGTCCGCAGTGGCTTCTCGGTCATCGCTCATCTCCTTCATCTGTCAGTCTTGATCCGATCGTCTCCGGCAGACGTCTATCGCAACGCGAGCACGACCGCTGGCTCGCCGAACACCGCGCGCCAAGCTCTCACCAGTGCTATCCACCAACGTTCGGGGAGTGTCGGACGACGCACATCATTTGCTGCTACCACAGGCACCTGAGCGATGAGGTGCTCGCCTTGTACGAGAGAGAGGGTTCCGACGCGGTCGCCTGCCATCACTGGCGCATCCAACGTCTCTGGAAGACTGACAGCACGCGTCACCTCTCCGGCGATATCGAAGACCGGCAAACGGGCCGGTTCGCCGACGATGGCATCGACACTCACATCCAGATAGTCCGAAACCGGCAGTGTTGCAAGAACCTCTCCAGCCTTTGCCAGGCTCTTCTCGCTGTAATGTACGAACCCCCATTCGAGTAGCAGAGCCGCCTGCCGGAAGCGCTCCATCTCGTCCGATGCGCCCAGCACGACTGCAAACAGTTCTATGCCGTCTCGTTCTGCAGAAGCCAGCAGGCAGAAACCTGCCTTACTCGTCCAACCGGTCTTCAACCCGGTCGCACCTTCGAGGCTCCCGATCAACAGGTTCGAGTTCTCGAGTTCGACCGGTCCCGCAACACCGTCTATGATCACCTTGTCCAATACCACCATGCGACGAATCTCCGGTTTGGCCATCGCATAGCGAGCAAGCGTCGCCAAGTCGGCGGCACTGCTATGGTGACCGTCGGCATCGAGGCCATGCGGGTTTCTGAAAGACGTCTGGTCGAGACCGAGTTCACCGGCCTTGGCGTTCATCATGTCGGCGAAACCCTCTACGCTCCCCCCGACATGCTCCGCCACGGCCACTGCCGCATCGTTGCCCGATCTCACGAGCATCGCTTCAAGCAATGTCTCTAGCGAGTAGGTCCCACCCGGCTGCAGTCTAGCTGAAGCCTGACCGGTAGCTGCCGCTCGCTCAGATACCCGAACCGGCTCGTCGAGATCGGCATTCTCGAGCGCTACGACAGCGCTCATAATCTTGGTCGCACTGGCCATCGCACGCGGCGCATCGGGATTCCGCGCCCAAAGAACCTGCCCGTCAGAAGTCACGAGAGTCCCCGCCGCTGCTCCGATGTCTGGAGCGAGCCGCGCCACGTCCTCGGGCAGAGCCGAGACAGAGAGGTGGCCCATCAGATCGGAGCCCAGCACCACGGCCTGTGCGGGCATGACTGTGGAGAGCAGCACCAATGCTACGAGCAGTACGACCGACACCAAGCGTGTCGCCCTATCGGTGTCCCCGTCCTTTTCGAGCAGGCATCTGTGTAAGTGCCTCACACCGGCTCCTTGTGCGACAATGACGAGGTCAAGTGAACCACACGCCCCTAAGTCACGCCAGGAGAATCATGCGTGCCACTGACCCAAACGGCTCAGTCCCCCATGTCGGTGAGGACGAGGATTCTGAGCATCCGGGGCGCTCGCGTAAGAAGAAAGACATCGCCTACTCTTCGTTCGAAGGCCTCGTCCTGGCCATCGGTGTTGTGACCGTAATCGGGAGTCTCTTCTTCTACTACCTGACCGCTCACATGATAGAAGAGATGGTAGCCCAGGTCCTGCTTCTCGCGGTATTGCTGGGAGCGGTGCGCTGGGGTCGAAGCGGCGGCTTCGTCGCCGCTGCTCTCGCCTCACTCGTCTACGTCGTGATGCGTGTACCCCTCATCGTCGAAAGCCAAGGACTGGACTTCGATGTCGCTTCGCTGATAGCCATCCGCGTCGCCGCATACGGGTTCGTCGGAATCGGCGTAGGTAAGCTATGCGAAAGAATCCGGTACGTCATCGATGGATTCGAGCGCACTAGCGGCCTCGACGAGTGGAGTCGCGTATACAATCAGCGCTTCGTGACACGTTCTCTGGATGCCGCAGCCGGACGATTCACACGCTACCGGACGCCACACTCCGTCGTGATACTTGAGATTGCTCGAGGCATCACTGTCTCACTCCGTCCTTCGCGACATCGCATGCTCGTCCGTGGTGTGGCAGACAAGATCCGTGACGAAGTGAGAGCGGTCGACGAGATAGGGCGTCTCGATGACGGACGGTTCCTCGTGTTGCTGACCAACACAGAACGTGATGGAGCGTTCCTCGTGGCAAAGCGTCTGGCCGAAGGAGTCAGAGACATCCTGGGTGCGGGCAGGGAGTCGGTGTCGACCTTGGTCCTATCGACCCCTGATGACGTGGAACGTCTCGCGGAATTAGCCTCGCGTCTGAGAAAGGAAACCGATCACTCCTCGTCGGGCTCGTAGAGATCGTCGGGGTGCAACACGCGATAGCCGGCGGCCTCCAGCACGGAGCGAGCATTCTCGTCGTCCACCTTGATCACGTCGACAGCCGCATCACCCGAAGGCTCCACGAAACAGTAAGCGTACTCCACGTTGATACCCGCGGAACCGAGGGCTTCGAGAACGTCGGCCAGCCCGCCGGGATGATTCGGAATCTCAACAGCGAAGACTCCGGCGACAGACACTCCGAATCCGGCTTCCTCCAACACAGCCTTTGCGAACCGAGGCCGGTCGCAGATGATACGCACCACTCCGAACTCCTCGGTGTCGGCCACCATCAGCGCGTGCATGTTCACACCGTGATCACCTAGCGTGCGACACAGTTCGGCAAGCCGTCCCGGTTGGTTCTCGAGAAACACCGACAGCTGCTCGACCATCGTCTTCACATCCCCTCTTGCTCCGCACGTAAGTCCAGGACCCGGCGCGCCTTACCCTCACTACGTTCTATCGAGCGTGGTTCGACGAGTTTGACACCTATCGACACTGCCAAGGCGGACTCGATCTCTTCTCTAACTCTGCGCTGTATCTCCTCGAGCTCTCGAACCTCGTCGAAGGCAAGTTCCGGCGCTACTTCGACGTGTACTTCAACCGTGTCCATAGAACCTCGTTTTCCTAAGACCAACTGATAGTGCGGCGCCACACCCGGTATTCCCGCCAGGGCCTGCTCTATCTGGCTCGGGAAGAGATTCACCCCCCTGACGATAATCATGTCATCGGTTCTGCCCGTGATGCGTTCCATGCGCCGGAAGGTCCTTCCGCATGCACACTGGCCCGGGATGATGCGGGATATGTCCCGAGTACGGTAGCGCACTACGGGTATCCCCTCTTTGGTCAGGGTAGTGAAGACAACCTCGCCCGTCTCTCCATCCTGCAAAGGCTCGAGGCTATCGGGATCTACGATCTCTATCAGAAAATGATCCTCGTTGACGTGCAACCCGTGCTGTTCACCGCACTCACTTGCCACTCCTGGGCCTAGCACCTCGGAGAGTCCGTATATGTCGATAGCAGTGATGCCGAGATGCTTCTCGACCTGCGTGCGCATGTTCTCGCTCCAAGGTTCCGCGCCGAAGACGCCCAGGCGCAGTGGAAGCTTGCGCACGTCTATGCCCATCTCCGCGGCAGTTTCGGCGATCAGCAGCGAGTACGAAGGCGTGCAAGCCAGCACGGTGACACCGAAGTCGGCCATCACCTGCACCTGACGCCGTGTATTGCCACCCGAGATAGGTATGGTCACGCACCCGAGTCTCTCGGAGCCATAGTGCACCCCGAGTCCACCGGTGAACAGGCCATAACCGTATGCGACCTGAACAACATCATCAGGAGTGGCTCCCGCCGATACCAGTGTGCGGGCCATGAGATCCGACCAGCTGCTGATGTCTCCACGCGTATAGCCGACCACAGTCATCTGACCGGTAGTACCCGAAGACGAATGCACGCGCACGATGTCGCGCTTTGGAGCTGCGAACATGCTGTAAGGGTACTGCGAACGCATGTCGTCTTTGACCGTGAACGGGATGTTCGCCAAATCGTCGAGACTGTCCGCCCGAGGCGAGACCCCGGCTTCATCGAACTTCTTCCTGTAGAGCGAGACGTTGTCGTAGGTCCGTCTCAACACCGTGTTCAACCGCTCGAGCTGCAGCGTTTCGAGGCGATCTCGCGTCATCGACTCCCACTCCGGCTGGAACATCCCCCACCTCCCGCTCTCATGGTCACGGCCCGCGGCCGCATCCCCTTCAAGGGTCAGGGCGTCACCGTCTCGGTAGCGA
>PWVH01000008.1 GCA_003563465.1 Coriobacteriaceae bacterium
GTCCGTCCTGCGGGGCACCGGAGTATCGAATGTCACGTTCACAGTCTGCCCGCTCACCTCGATGGTTCCTGCCGGGGAGATCGCCTCTGCGCCCGAGACGTCGAAGCCGGCAGGAAACGTGATCGAGAAGCCCGAAGCGCGCTCGTTCTGTGTGGCATAGGTGCCGAAAGTGTAGGTGGACTGTGCCCCAGTGGCATCGTCCGAGAGCGAAGTCGTGGGACCGGCAGAGACGATCACCGCGTAGGCTTGCACGACTAAGAGGCATCCTATGGCAAGCGTAGTAAGTACCGTCGCAGCGCGCGCCGCGCGACCGGGCACCCTCTTTCTGCCGAACCAGCTCATCGATTCCGATCCTTAGGTGGCACGCCCAGAAGAGGCGTGGCATCGGCCCCTATTCTACCTGTGTGTATGCGCGTACGGGAAAGAACAATCAGTTCCTGAGGCTCGAAAGCGGAGCCGGGAAGCGTCCTCCTCGGCGCATGAGGCGAGTGCCGGCCCACTCGTTGACCGACATCACTGGCGCTGTGCCGAACAGGCCGCCGTACTCCACGATCTCTCCTACCGACTTGCCCCGAGCAGGTATCAGGCGTGTCGCCGTGGTCTTGTTGTTGACGACACCGATCGCACACGCGTCGGAGATGACAGCTCCTATGGTCTCGACCGGCGTATCGCCTGGAATCACGATCATGTCGAGCCCGACCGAGCACACGCTCGTCATGGCTTCGAGCTTCTCCAGCGTCAAGGCTCCTTCGTTAACCGCACGCACCATTCCCGCGTCCTCGGACACTGGGATGAACGCACCGGAAAGCCCGCCGATGCTCGAGGTTCCCATCGCACCGCCCTTCTTGACGGCGTCGTTCAGGAGAGCCAGAGCAGTGGTAGTCCCGGGTCCACCGCACCGCTTCACGCCGATGGCCTCGATGATCTCGGCCACACTGTCGCCGGCAGCGGGGGTGGGGGCGAGCGACAGGTCGACGATGCCCATCTGCACGCCGAGCCGCCTTGCGGCCTCTCGGGCGATCAGCTCCCCGGCGCGGGTGATCTTGAAGGCGGTGGCCTTGATGGCTTCGGCGACAGCGGTCAGGTCCGCGTCGTCGGGAAGCGCCGAGACTACGGCGCGGACGACTCCAGGACCGGAGATCCCCACGTTGACCACCGCATCTGGCTCGCCGGGCCCATGCATGGCTCCGGCCATGAATGGGTTGTCCTCTACCATGTTGCAGAAAACGACGAGCTTGCCGCAGCCGAACGAGTCGCGCTCGGCTGTCGCCTCGGCGGTCTCGGAGATCACTTCGGCCATGCGCAAGACGGCGTCCATGTTGATTCCCGAGCGGGTGGAGGCCACGTTCACCGAAGCGCAAACGCGTTCGGTGGATGCCAGCGCTGAGGGAATCGAGCCGATGAGCCGCGCATCGGCGTCCCCCGTTCCCTTGTGGACGAGTGCGGAGAAACCGCCCACGAAGTCAACGCCGATCTCGTCGGCGGCCCGGTCGAGCGCCGTGGCCAGCGGCGTGAGGTCGTTGTCGGGACAGGCTGCGGCAAGCTGGGCCATAGGCGTGACGGCGATGCGGCGGTTGACTATCGGGATGCCGTACTCGGCGCCGATCGCCTCGCACACCGGCACCAGCTTCTCGGCGCGCGATACCACGGTGCGAACCATCTTTTCCGACATGCGCGAGATGTCTTCGTCGGCACATTCCTCCAGCGAGAGGCCGAGTGTGACTGTGCGGATGTCGAGGTTCTGCTGCGTGATCATCAGCAGGGTTTCGACGATCTCCTCCGGTGAGATGTTGAGCATGGGCGATTCCTCACTCCCGGTCGAAGCCGAGCGTCGATCAGATGCGGTGCATGTAGCGGAAGACGTCCTCGCGCTGCAAGGTCACCTGCTGGCCGATCTCCTCACCGACCTCGGTAAGACGGCGCTGCAGTTCGTCGAAGGGGGTGCGTTCCTCATCGACCGTTACGAGCATCGTCATCGAGAAGATGCCGCTGATTATGGTCTGCCGGATGTCCTCGATGTTGGTGCCGGAGTCTGCGAGGACCCTGGAGATGGCGGCGACGATACCGACCCGGTCCTCACCGAGCACGGACAGGATAGCGGGGGTGTGCATGGCTGCTCCCTTCATCGCGCGGGGGCGTCTGCGGCTATACTCCCATATACCGTACAAGCGTGTCTCGCACGCGTTCTCGCACGCGCGGCCGAGCACTCGAATAGCCGAGGAGAAGAGCGTGGCCGTACCGATAACACCGATTGCCGCGGGCGACGTCGTGCGCCTCAAGAAGCCGCATCCGTGCGGCAAGAACGAGTGGCGAGTGCAGCGTGCAGGCATGGATGTGGTTCTGGAGTGCGTCGGCTGCGGACGCAAGGTGCGTCTCCTGCGCTACGAGTTCGACCGGCGATTCAAGGCCTTCGTGAGTCGTCCTGCAGAGGAGTGAGGCTCTGCCGAGGAGTGAGCCAGCCAGCACTGGCCGCAGGCTGCTCGGCACGTGTCGAGTGATAGCGAGGCGAAGCGGCGCTTCGGTAGGTCACGAACCGTCGGCCGGGACGGTCTCACCAGGATGCTCGACGCGGTTGAGCTGCATATGCACGTGGTCTCCCGCATCAGGTGTGTAATCGCCCAGCTGTGGCCGGTATTTGTCAGACATCAGACGGACCGAGGCGATTCGAGTCACCCCGCCGACCACATGGTCGCCAGCTTGCACGGTGGGGTCGGTCACGTGGATGATCACGAGATCGATGTCGGGATAGCCGGCAGGCTGGATGTGGATCTCAAGGTCGTCGTACTTGTCGTAGAGCAGGTAAGGCTTGACCTCGATGACTATACCTGTGACCGGAGAGTAGACGGGCGAGCCGGGAGCGGCGCCTATGTCGGCAGCTGTGTCGGGAGCCCCGGTGCGGTTGGACCGCCACATCCGGAGCACCTCGCCTCCGAGGATAGCCGGTGGCGCTTCGCCGGCTTCGAGTTCGGGAGGCTTGCGGCCGGTTCCTCTCTTGTCGGCAGCTGCAGACATATCGGCGTCGGGAGCGTAGGACTCCATCGGCAGGGCGTTGTCGAAAGCTGCCTGGTGGAACGCGACCTCGATCAGATGCTCCTCGGCGATCGGAAGAAAGAGCTGCAGGTCGCCATAGGAAGCGAAGAGGGGCGTGACCGGATCGCTCGGCTCGGTCGTCCGAGAAGCGGTGGACAGAAAGGACCTTCCTCTCCACGCGCCGGATGAGTCCGCAGAGGCGTCTTTGCCGGAGCCGAACATCGCCCACCAACTCGCCGTCGCGGCGATGCCGATCAGCACCACCGCGACCACGAGACGCATGCGAGCCGCTCTCGATCGCGCCGCACGACTACGGGCTCGACGCTCGGCGCGCGATACGGCTTCCGGCGATTCGAGAATGGAGGAAGGTGAGGTGCGGCGCATGGCGAATTGAGTGGGGACGGGGTCAGCGGTCGGACGCAGTATAGCACGGTAAACAGGTCGACTGATTGCCCGTATCGGATGGTACAATCGCGAAAGACCACGAGGGGCAGGGGCCGGATGGAAAAGCTCGAAGAGATTCTGCGCGCGGAGGAGTCCACGCGACGTGCGCTCGCCGAAGCGCACAATCGTGCGGACGAGATCCATCGGGAAGCCGCCGCCGAGGCCGAGCAGATTATCTCGGACGCGAATAGCAAGACTCGGGAGCAGGCGGCTTCCTTGCGAGATGAGGCCGTGAAAGACGCCGATGCCAAGGCTGAACGCCTTGCGGAACAGGCGAAGAGGGAACTCGACGTGATGTCCCTGCGCGCCGAGTCACGTTTCGATGAAGCAGCGCTTGCGGCCGTGCGAGAGCTCGTGGGGTGAGCCGGTGGCAATCGCACGCATGCTGAAGGTCTCGATCATCGGTCACATGGGCGAGCTCGACACGGTCGTTGTTCTGACGCAGCGCGCAGGCGCGGTCGAGGTGCTCTCTCAGGAGTTAGAGGCCGATGAACTGAGCGCCGTCAGCCCCGACCCCGAGCGCATGGAGCGGCTGGAGACCGAGATAGCCGATGCTTCCTTCACGCGCGATTTCCTCAGACGTTTTCGCACCTCTGACGCGCCGATGTCCACGTTCGTGTCCGAGAAGATACACGTAAGCCGTGAGGAATTCGAAGCGTTCGAGTTCGATTCAGATTTCGAGGGCCTCTACCGGGAGTGCGAGAGCATCTCCGACAGGCTGGCGCATATCGAGCGCGAGCGCGGCAGGCTGCATGCGCTGATCCACGACCTCGCTCCGTGGCACGATCTTAAGTTGCAGATCTCGCAATGGAAGGGCACCGAGCGCGTCGCACTGTTCACCGGCACCGTGCCCGCAAGCGCTTCGGAAAACGTTCGTCAGGCGTTGCGAGATGCGGTAGATCTGGTCAGTGTCAAGGAGGTCGGGCGCGCCGGAGACTCTGAGGCTTGGATCGTGATGGCTCACCGAAGCGTGCTGGATGACGTTCGCGCCACGCTGTCGCTGACCGAGTTCACCGAGGTGAGCTTTCCTGGGTTGGAGGATTATCCGGCCGAGGAGAGCGCAATGGCCGAAGAGGCTCTCGAACAGCTCGCTGTCGAGGAAGAAGAACTCGTCGCACGAGCCGAGGAGCTTGCGGCCGAACACTACGTGCGTACCGCAGCGCTCGTACAGGCGTTGCTGACACGCCGGGATGCCGAGGAGGTGCGCGCCGAGATGGCCGCCTCCGAGCGCGTGTTCTTGGTGACCGGCTGGGTACCGCAGGACCGTCAGGAGGAGCTCGTTTCGGCCTTGGCGCCTGTAGCCGAGAGCATCGACCTAACATTCGAGGACCCTGGCCCTGAGGATCGGGTTCCGGTCGAGCTCAAGAATCCTCCGCTCTTGCGGCCGTTCGAGGTTCTTACCGATTTATATGGCCGGCCCCGCTACGGCGATCTCGACCCGACGCCTTTCGTAGCCGGTTTCTTCTTCCTGTTCTTCGGTATGTGCATTGGTGACGTGGGCTACGGATTCATGCTGCTGGTTGCAGCGTGGCTCATCAAGAATCGCCTGGATGTGGCTCCCGGCGTGAAGAAGTTCATGGATCTTCTGATCCTCGGCGGAATCTCCTCGATGATCGTGGGCGTGGCCACGCGCAGCTACTTTGCACTGGCCGAGGAGTCTTTGCCGCAGTTCCTCCGATACACACCTTTGATCGAGCCGCTCGACCAGGTGATGACACTGCTGGTCATCTCGGTGGCCCTGGGTGTGGTTCATGTGTCGCTTGGGGTGTGCCTGAAGGCGTACCGCCGCATACGCGACGGAGATGTCATCGGTGCGCTCTTCGAGGATTTAAGCACCCTTGTGTTGTTCGTGGTGATCGGGGTCGTGGTTGCGATGCCCGATACCGTCGGATGGCTGCTCCCTTGGTCTTTCGGGATCGCGATCCTGCTCAAAGGACGCATAATCGAGGAGCTAGTCTTGAGGCGCTCGATCGTAGGCGCACTCATCGGCGTGGGCAAGGGCCTTCTGGGTCTCTACGGGCTCGTCGGATATGCATCGAACTTCCTGTCCTACACGCGCTTGGCGGCTCTGGGTTTGGCGAGCCTGCTGGTCGGCGACGTCATGAACCGTTTGGCCGAACTCGTATCCGGTGTTCCATTAGGAGTGGGCCTGCTTTCTGCAGCGCTCATTCTGATCGTGGGACACACCTTCAATGTAGCAATCAACCTGCTGGGCGCGTTCGTGCATCCGACGCGCCTGCAGTTCGTAGAGTTCTTCAGCGAGTTCTACGAGGCGGGCGGACGGCGGTTCACGCCGCTTGCGCCCCGCACCAAGTCTGTCGTGCTTCACTCGGATACGGGTGAGCAGAAAGGAGGAGCGCGGACGTGAACGATGTGATCCTTGGCATGTCAGGGCTCGAGTGGGCTTACTTCGGAGCGGCATTGGCTGCAATCGGGGGTGGAATCGGTTCGGCCATCGGTATCACCTCGGTCAGCAACACCACCACTGGCATCGTAGCCGAGGACGCGGAGAAGTTCGGCAAAGTGCTCCCGCTCTCGGCGATGCCAGGTACGCAGGGCATCTACGGATTCATAACGGCGCTGCTGGTCTTCATCTTCTTCGGGTTCTTCGAGGGCACGGCGGATCTTACTGCCGCCGAGGGGCTGCGGGTGTTCTTCGCCTGCCTGCCCGTCGCTATCCTGTGCATGGTGTCAGGCATCTACCAGGGTGCCACTGGTGTCGGCGCAGCGGGCATGGTAGCCCGGCGCGACGAGGACGCGGGTAAGGCGCTCATCTTCCCGGCTTTGGTGGAGACGTACGCCGTGTTCGCACTGATCGTGACGATCCTGATGCTTCTGAACGTACAAGGGTAGGCAGCAGTGGCGATAGCCGACATCCTCAAACGCATAGATTCGGACGCCAAGAGCGAAAGCGACGCGATCATCGCCGAGGCCGAACGGGAGGCTGCCGAGACGTTGGCCGCAGCGAAGAAGCGTGCGGTGGCGGAAAGCGAACGGATGCTCGAACGCGCACGTTCGGAGGCGGAGAACGAAGCCAGTACGAGACTTGCCGCTGCACGTCTTAGCGCCCGAGACCGTTTGCTGGCCGTCAAACAGGACCTCGTGGAGCAGGTGCTAGGGGATGTCGCGGTGCAGATCGAGGGACTGCCGGATGATGAGTACACCGAACTCATCGCCGAAGAGGTAGCCAAGATCGCTCGTGAGAACGAGCGTCTGCTTATCGGCGAGGCCGACCACAAACGCCTGAGTAAGCATCTCCCCGTGGCTCTCAAGAAGTCTGGCGTGAAGCTCGACATCGACGGTGCTACCGAGGAGATCCAAAGAGGGGTGATTCTTTCGGGAGAGCGGGTGCGTGCCGAAGTCTCGCCACAGGCGCTCGTGGACGCCAGCCGCGACAGGTTGACGTCGCTCATCGCCGATGCGCTCTTCGAAGACGACGATTCCGCCGAGGGGGACTCGAACGATTCCTCGGGTGGAGAAGGGTGAAGCGGTGGCGTACGCGCGTGTGATATCGGACCCGATGCGCTACGGCTTTGCTGTGGGCCGGGTACGCGTGCTCGAGACGCGCCTGCTGCCGCGCTCGACGTATGAGCGCCTTCTCGACGCCAAGACCATCGCCGATCATCGGCGCATCTTAAGCGAGACCGTCTATGGCGGCTACTTAGAGACCGCGGAGACCGCCGGCGATGTGGAAGAGGGGCTGGACAAAGCACTCGCTGACCTCTACGAGGACTTTCTCGAGCACGCGAACTTGCCGGCGCCCCTGGTCGCATACTTCAGGGTCCGCCACGATTTCGAGAACCTCAAAGGGTATCTGAAGGCCGAGGCGCTGGGCATTTCACCGGAGGTCATGCTCACGGATCTGGGCAGCGTACCTGCCGATGCGTTCACTGGCCCGGGGGAGAAGCTTCCCGAGCGTCTGTCGAACGCAGAGATGCGCATCCGCAAGGAACTTGCCGATGAGGACGGAAACCTCCCGGCCGACGAGATCGAAGATGCCATCGACACGGAGCTTTTCACTGCCCTGGAAGAGATCGCAGAAGAGTCCGGAAGTCGATTCCTGCAGGATCTCGCGGTGCTGGAGGCCGATATCGGTAACCTGCGGGCATTCGTTCGGGCGCGTGACAAGAGCGTTCCCGTGGCGGAAGTAGAGCGACGTTTCGTGCCCGGCGGGTCGATCTCGAGGAAGCTGCTCGTATCGTTGTATCGACTTCCTCCGGCCGAGGCAGCAGCACGCCTCGCTTCTAAACAGCTAGTGCGTGGCGTCGATCCTGAGGCACTCGCCGATCCCCGACGCTTCGACATCGAAGCCGTGCGACTGATCTCGCGACGCGTTCGGTCCAGTCGCATGGTCGCCATGGGGCCGGAGCCGGTCTTGGGCTATGTGAGGGAACGCCAGGCCGAAGTGACCGCGCTTAGGACGGTCATGATTGGCGGCCTGGCCGGAGTGCCCTCGGACAAGCTGCGCGATCATCTCAAGGACGTGGTGTGACGTGGACAAGCTCAAGGTAGCGGTAGTGGGAGACGCCACCAGCGTGGCGGGCTTCCGCCCCTTGGGCTTCGCTGTGTTCGCGGTAGAGACGCCGAGTGAGGCTCGAGAAGTATGGCCAGAGCTTACGGGCGGCGAGTACGGCGTGGTGCTGTTGACCGAGAAGGTCCACGAGGAGATCTCGGAGATGGTGGCCGAGCATTCCGACGAGATCATCCCGGCTGTGACGGTCATCCCCGGCGCCGGGAGCAAGGGCGGTGTCGGCCAGGCAAGGCTGGACGCGGCCATAGAGCGAGCGCTCGGAACGAAAGCGTTCATCAGAGAAGAGGACGACTAGATGGCGGATCTTGAACAGGGACGCGTGTCGAAAGTCGCCGGCCCGCTGGTCGTGGCCGAGGGCATGACACACTCCAAGATGTACGATCTCGTGCGTGTGGGCGACGAGGGTCTCATGGGCGAGATAATCGAGATGCGGGGCACGCTCTGCTCCATCCAGGTGTATGAGGAGACCGAGGGTCTCGGACCGGGCGATCCGGTCGTATCCACCGGCGCTCCACTCTCCATCGAGCTCGGACCGGGGATGATGGGTGCCGTCTACGACGGCGTGCAGCGCCCGCTGGACGTGCTCCAGGCCAAGACGGGCTCGTTCCTTACGCGCGGGATAAGCGCTCCCGGTCTGGACCGCGATCGCGAGTGGGAGTTCACCGCCACGGCCGAAGCCGGACAAGAGGTCGAGGGCGGGGACATCATCGGTACCGTCGAAGAGAACGAGCTCATAACCCAACACATCATGGTCCCACCGGGGCTTTCAGGCCGCCTCGGCGAGATCAAGAGCGGGACTTACACGGTGGACGACACGATAAGCGAACTGACCGGGGAAGACGGTATCACCCACGAACTCCGGCTGATGCACCCCTGGCCCGTGCGCATACCAAGGCCCCACCGCAAGAGAGTCTCGCTCTTCGAGCCGCTCGTGACTGGCATGCGAGTCGTAGACACTTTCTTCCCGCTGCTGAAAGGGGGCGTGGCCTGTATCCCGGGTCCGTTCGGGGCGGGAAAGACCGTTGCGCAGCACCAGATCGCCAAGTGGTCCAACGCTGAGGTGGTCGTGTTCATCGGCTGCGGTGAGCGCGGCAACGAGATGACCGACGTTCTCATGGAGTTCCCCGAGCTCGTCGACCCATACTCGGGAGAACCGCTGCTCAAGCGCACGGTGCTGGTGGCGAACACGTCCAACATGCCTGTGGCCGCGCGCGAGGCGAGCGTGTACACGGGCATCACGATGGCGGAGTACTTCCGGGACATGGGCTACAACGTCGTGCTTCAGGCCGACTCGACGTCGAGGTGGGCCGAGGCGATGCGTGAGATATCCGGTCGTCTGGAGGAGATGCCCGGCGAGGAGGGCTTCCCGGCCTATCTCGGCACAAGGCTCGCGTCATTTTACGAGCGTGCCGGAAAGGTTCAGACGCTTGGGGCGAGCGAGGACGAATCCTCTCCGCGTGAAGGATCGGTATCCGTGATCGGATCGGTCTCTCCTCCTGGAGGTGACCTCTCCGAACCGGTCGTACAGAACACCTTGCGGGTCGTGAAGGTGTTCTGGGCTCTCGAAGACAAACTCGCATATGAACGCCACTTTCCCGCGATCAACTGGCTTGTCTCATACTCACTCTACGTCGACAAGATCTCACCATACTGGAGAGACGAAGTCAGCGAGGAGTACAAGGCGCGACGCGACAAGTGTATGGAGCTGCTGCAACGCGAGAGCGAGCTCGCGGAGATAGCCCGCCTTGTGGGCGTCGATTCGCTCTCGCCCGAAGAGCAGATCGTCATGGAGACCGCGAAGTCGATTCGTGAGGACTTCCTGCAACAGAACGCTTTCCGTGACGATGACCAGTTCACATCGCTCGTGAAACAGGATCTGCTGCTGAAGATGATTCTGCTCTTCCACGAGAAGGCAGAAGAAGCCCATTCGGCTGGCGCCGCCTTGAAGGACATCTTCGCCGCACCGGTGCGCGAACGCATGGCGCGGGCCAAGTACCTCCTCGAAGAAGACATGGGAGTCTTCGACGAGATCGAGAGCGACATAGAGACGCAGCTGGTGGGAGAAGGCCGCCGAGGAGGGGAGCGCTAGTGGAGCGCGAGTACATGACGACACGCGACATCGTCGGGCCGCTTCTGCTCGTCGAAGACGTCGCGGGCGTGACCTACGGCGAACTGGTGGAGCTGGAGTTCCCCGACGGTACGATGAGCCTCGGCAATGTGCTCGAGGTGAACGAGGATGTCGCGCTGGTCCAGGCGTTTCAGGGGACGCGCGGGGCCAACCCTTCGGACACGAAGGTGCGCTTCCTCGGCAAGGGCATGACGCTGGGCGTATCGCGGGACATGCTGGGACGCGTGTTCGACGGGCTGGGGCGCCCCCGCGACGACGGCCCTGAGATTCTGCCGGAGAAGCGGCTTCCGATTCAAGGGTCCCCCATCAACCCGACTGCACGCGACTTCCCGGACGACTTCATCCAGACGGGCGTGTCGAGCATAGATGGCTTGAACCCGCTCGTACGTGGCCAGAAGCTGCCCATCTTCTCTGGTTCTGGCTTGCCGCACAACCAACTGGCGGCGCAGATCGCTCGCCAGGCAGCGGTTGTCGGTGAAGAGGCGGGCGCTTTCGCGGTCGTGTTCGCCGCCATGGGCATCACGTTCGAGGACGCGGATTTCTTCACCACAGAACTCAGGCAGACGGCTGCAATCGAACGAGCTGTGCTCTTCTTGAATCTCGCTGACGATCCTGCGGTCGAACGCATCGCCACGCCGAGGATGGCGCTTACCGCAGCCGAGTACCTGGCCTTCGAGTGCGATATGCACGTGCTGATCATCTACACGGACATGACCTACTACTGCGAGGCGCTGAGAGAGGTCTCCGCTGCACGCAAGGAGGTGCCTGGACGGCGTGGTTTCCCCGGCTACCTCTACACAGACCTGGCCATGCTCTACGAGCGTGCGGGTCGTATCAAGGGCAAGAAGGGCTCGATCACGCAGATACCCATCTTGTCGATGCCTGAAGACGACAAGACCCACCCGATCCCGGACCTCACCGGCTATATCACCGAGGGGCAGATCATTCTCGAGCGAGGCCTGCACCAAAGAGGTGTCTTCCCGCCAGTGGCCGTGCTTCCGAGCCTGTCCAGGCTCAAGCAGAAAGGAATCGGCCCCGGCAAGACGCGGGAAGACCATGCGGACCTGTCGAACCAGCTCTTCGGTGCTTATGCTCGCGGCGTCCAAGCCAAAGAACTCGCGGTCATTCTAGGTGAGGCGGCGCTATCCGAAGCCGACAAGGCTTTCGCTTCGTTCTCCGAAGCCTTCGAGGACCGCTTCATTCGTCAGGGAGAACACGAGGATCGCAGTATCGAGAAGACGCTCGAGATCGGGTGGGAACTCACGCTGCTTCTGCCGAAGAGCGAGCTCAAGCGTATCAAGGATGAATACATAGAACGGTATCGGCCCTCCGACGAGGACGACGATACGGAGGAAGCGGCTGCTGACGCTGACGCCGACTCCGCAGAGGACGCTGCTGGCGCCGACTCCGCAGAGGACGATGCTGACGAGAGCGCGGATGACGAGAAAGCGGCTGCTGACAAGAGCGCGGATGAAGAAGACACCGAGTCTAAGGCAGCGATTGATGCTTCGTGACGCTCGTCCTGTGGATAGCTGTTTTGTTGCTGCTGGTAGCGCTTGTAGTGCTGCAGTTGATAGGCCTGCGCGCACTCTCCGCGTGGGGAGTGCGACCATCGCGGGCGGTTGTGGCCTTGCGCGCTTTCAACGTCTTGATGGTCATCGGTATCGTGGTACTAGCGTTCTGGAGGTGGATGAGCTGAGATGCCTGCGCTGCGCGTGAATCCCAACCGCATGGAGCTGCTCAAGCTCAGGCGCCGCCGTCAGGTCGCCGAGCGGGGCCACAAGCTGTTGAAAGACAAGCTCGATGAGCTCATGAAGGAGTTCTTGGCCCGCATAGGGGAAAGCCGCAAGCTGCGCTCCGAGGTAGAGCGAGAATTGCTCGCAGCGTACGGCGTGTTCGCCCTTGCACGAGCCGAGGCGGGCCGTGCTTCGTTGGCCGCTGCTCTTGCGAGCGGTACGCCGGCCGAGTTGCTCGAGATGAGCGTGCGCAACGTAATGAGCGTACGTATTCCCGAGTTCGAGCTTGGCAAGCTTCCCGAGCCGGGCGGATACTCGCTCGTCACCACACCGATGATGCTCGACGCCGCACTGGATGCGCTTGCTGCTGTGGCTCCCAGGCTCATCGAGCTCGCCGGGCGCGAGAAGGCCATCGAGTTGTTGGCTGCCGAGATAGAGCGCACGCGCCGTCGCGTGAACGCACTCGAGCACGTTCTGATTCCGCAACTTAACGACACGATTCGGGACATCGGCATGAAGCTCGATGAGGCCGAGCGCAGCAACCTTACTCGTCTCATGAAGGTCAAAGAGATGATCGAGGCACAGCAGGCCCAGTAGGCGATTGCCTCTTGCGAAGCGACGGAGGTCTTTCGGAGCGGCCATCGTCTGCCGCCACCTATTTCCTTATTCTCCTAAAGCCGAAAGTATCGCGCGCCGATATCTACACAGTGTCGGGCCCTGATGATACCCCCCGACCAGGAGACAGCCTTCCCTCGTGGTGCCCCTCCACCGTGCGGGCTGTTTTCGCCGACGAGCCCCGGCGTGTGAAGGTCGCCGGGGCTCTTGGTATGTGCCAGATGAACGGTCGGTATGTGCCAGATGAACGGTCGGGACAAGCGCGATAGCTACGTGGTCTGCCCAGTGAAGTCCCAGCTCTGTATCAGGAGTCCCGGCGCGAGCGCGGTTCCTATCATGGTCTCGAAGAACTCTCGCTCGAGCGTGACCCCGAGCACCTCGTTCAGTGCAATCACGGCACTCTGGGTGAAACGCTGGTTCTTGAGCGGTTTCGTTACGGCTCCGTCCTCGATGAGAAACGTGCCGTCGCGTGTCATTCCCGTCAACGTCACAGTCACTGGATCCTCGGCGTTGACATAGTGGAAGCGCGTGACGTACACGCCGCGCTCTACGGTAGCGACGAGCGAGTCCATGCTCTCTCGGCCGGGTTTAATCTGTAGATCGAGGGGAACGGGCCCCAAGTGGTTGGGTGCCGGAAGAGCATGCCCCGTGTTCTTTCGTCCGCTTCGGCCAGCCCAATAGGAATCCGTGACCGGGCCGATAGCGACACCGTTCTCGATGAGCGGTGCGCGCTTCTTGGGACAGCCTTCGAAGTCGAAGGTCAGTCCGAAGGATTCCGGAGCCCAAGCATCATCTACTATCGTGATGGCCTCGGACATGATGCTCTCTCCGAGCCTGTCGCTCATGAAGGACCGGCCTTCATCTACGGCGCGTGCCGAGAAGCCGAGATAGCCGAGGAAGCTAAGAATCTCGGCTACCGCTTCGGGCGCGAGAACCACGCTGTACTTGCCCGGCTCCATGTCAACGGGGTCTCTTGATCGCAATGCAAGAGCCGCAGCTCGATCACCTAGCGAGTCGGGATCCAGCCCGGTCTGATCGGCTCCGAAGTAAGATGCCCAGCCGGCGCCACCATGGTCTCCGTCCCCCATCGAGAGCACGGTCGCACGCAAAGAGGATACGGCCATGGCCACGCCTGTCCCGAGCGAGTTCGCGACTGCGACGACTTGGAGTTCGGAGGCCACGGAACCAGCAGCCGAAAGCGAATCACTCGTGGAGTGCGAGACGATCGCACGGACCGTCTCGGCACGTCTCTCGGGAGTGAAACTCTCGGCCGTTTCTGAGGCGCGCCTGGGTGTCTCGACAGGCTCGGGAGATGGAAGCCCGGAGAACTTCGGGTCTTTCGGGGCGGAGGAGGCGGCCGCTACTGCGGCGGCGCAGCACTCGGATAGTGTCTCGCCGTCGAGGATATTCGTCGAAGCGACACCGGTTCGCGTTCCAGTCACCGCGCGAACAGAGACGCGGGTGTCGGTCTCGGCGACGTTTTGGTGTATGCGATTGGCGGCGAATCGCGTGAGAGAGCTGTCGTGTGAGAACACGACAGCCTCGGCTTGATCGGCCTGGGTGAGGGCCACTACGTGAGCGGCGAGTTCCCGTGCTTGATCCTCGGTGAGCTTGCTCATCTGCCCACACCCGTTCGGACGTCGCGAAAACGAGCAGGAGAGGCTCCATGAGCCACGTGCGCCACTTGCAGGGGCTCGCCCTTGCCGCAGTTCGGCAAGCCCCATACTTGCCAGTGATCTCGTGAGCACACCGCATCGCAAGAGTTCCAGAACTCGGGAGTGATACCCGTGTAGTTAGGGCTTTTAACTATGCGGCCTAGCTCGCCGTTCTTGATTTCCCAACCGATCTCGCAGGCGAACTGAAAGTTCAGCCTCTTGTCATCTATCGACCACGACTTGTTGGTCTCTACGTAGAGGCCGTCATCCGTGTCGGCGATGAGTTCGTCGATCGACCAAGTGCCGGGCTCGAGCGATACCGTTGTCATCCTGACCAAAGGGATGCGATTCCAGCCGTCGGCACGCATACATCCGTTGCTGGTGCGTCCGATCAGACGGGCACTCTCTCGGGAAGTCAGGAATCCTGTAAGGAGACCTTCACGGACGATGTGGTCGCGCTGAGCCGGAACCCCCTCGTCATCGAACGCGAAGCTGCCGAGGGAACCGGGCACTGTGGAGTCGGCGGTGACGTTTACGAGTCTCGATCCGTATCGCAGGCGGTCCAGGTCGTTCAAGCTGAGGAACGACGTCCCGGCAAAGGCGGCCTCGTCTCCCAGCACGCGGTCCAGCTCTGCAGGGTGCCCGATGGACTCGTGCACCTGAAGAGCGAGCTGGCTGTCGTCGATGATCAGATTGGTCTTGCCAGAAGGACAGGGCGCGGCTGTCAGGAGGGCGGCTGCCTCTTCGGCCACGCGTGAGGCGTGTGCGGGAAGATCGAAGGCCGTAATGACCTCATAGCCTCCCTGGAGCCAGTTGCCGCCGTGAGAGTTGGGGTAGGACCGGGTGAGCATCTCGCCATTCCCGATGGCGTGCGCGACCAAGCCTCCTCCCGATTCGGTGTGTCGCTGCTCGATGCAAGAGCCCTCCGACGAAGCGAAGAACTTGTGCTCGCGGTAGAAGCCTAGGTGCGCTTTGGTCAGCTTGACTGCCGGCTCGGCACGCATGATTCTGTCCGCCTCGAGTAGGAGAGCTATCTTGTCTTCGAGCGGCACACCGAAGGGATCTATCTCGCAGGGCCCGGACCACATTGCGTCATAGGTTTCGACCGGGGAGAGCTCAACCGGCGCGCCGCTTACCAGTGAGGCTGCGCGAGCGAGTTTCACGGCTTCCAAGCCGATGCGAGAGGCAGCTTCGGTGCTGGCCTCGGAAGTCGACGCGAATCCCCAGGAGCCGTCTGCGATCACGCGAACGCCAAGTCCGAGGGACTCGCCGGATTCGACTGCTTCGACACGGCCGTCGGTGACCGAAACGCTCTCCTGTCGCGAATCGACCACTCGGGCGTCTGCGTATCGTGCGCCTGCGAGCATCGCGGCATCAACGGCGGCAAGTACCAAGTCGCGCATCAAGAAACCCCCTCTTGGCTCTCGAGCGTCTTCGCGCACCGCTTTCGATGTGCAAGTGTCAGACACCCGTGAGAACACAAGCCACTCGAACACCGTCACCGATCGAAGATGTGACAGCTACTCGACGCTGGCGGACCGGTTCTGGGCGTTCAGCTCACTGATCCGCGGCCGGAATAGTGTAAGGCGACGCCACCCCCTGAGGCGGTCCCACGCGCGGCATCCAGTCGTAGCGCCGAGCTCCGGCGTAATCCCTGCGTGCGGAGAGCCGTGCGATTCTCACGAAATCACCCGTTCTGGGTGCATGAATGAAGTAGTCCGCGCCCACATAGATACCGACATGGTAGATAGGGGAGCCAAAGAAGACCACATCACCCGGCTGGAGCGCGGCGGGCACGATCTTCTGGCCGAGGAGGAACTGACTGCCGGAGTAGTGCGGCAAGCTCACGCCGTGCTGGCGGAAGACATAGAGTACGAGACCGGAGCAATCGAACCCGGCAGGCGACTCGCCGCCCCACAGGTACGGCACGCCGTGGTACGCGAACGCCGTCTCCACCGGAGAGCCAGGCTCTATGACTATGCCGACATCCGAGACTCCGGAAAGAATCTGACGCAGCAGCTCGCTCTCTTCACGCTGGCGGCGGGCGGCTTCAGCATCGAGCAGCTCGAGCAACTCACCCTGTGCCTCGGCAAGCATCTCTTGACGTTCCTGGATGCGAAGCATGATCTCGATTTGACGTGCGCGCAATTCGAATTCGAGGGATTCGGCCTGGGACTCGGCGTCCTTGAGCCGCCCAGCGGTCTGCTCCATCAGTGCCTTCTGGCCGAGTAGGCTCTTGGCGACTTCGGCATCGGCAAGGCCGAGAGTGTTGAGGAACTTGATACGCGCCATGAAGTCGGAGAGGTTCTTGGCCTCGAGCAGGAGTTCGATGGCTGCAAATCCGCCGTACTTGTAGATGTTGTTGGCGCGCTTGCTGAAGAGTTCGTGCTGCAGCTCGTAGGCTTGTTCGGCGTTGAAGAGATCCACCTCGGCGACTTCGACACGCTGCTTGGTGGCATTGAGACGCTCCACAGCAGCGTTGTACTGCTCGGTGGCCAGAGCGAGTTCGCGGTCGAGGGCATCGAGTTGGGCCAGAAACTCGTCGAGCAGTGCTTGGCGGCGAGCCAGTTCCGCCCGGAACCGGGCGGTTTCCTCATCCACCACGGCTTCGTCCGGTATGGATTCGTCGGTCTCGGGCGGGGTCCTCACCGGAGCTGCAGGGGTCTCGGAATCAGGTGTCTCGTCTGAAGGCTGTGGCCGGGGTGTCCGGTCGGGGTCGCTTGATGGCTGAGAATCCGGTGCCGGGGTCGGAGTAGTCTCGTGACTGGCGGATACGATGGCGGGCATCAGAAGGATTCCCACGAGCGCGACTGCACAAGCACGTTGCGTTAGCGAGACACCCGTCCTGAACGTCATGCGTAGCCTTTCCGGTCCGGTCAATGGACATCGCAGCGGAGACGACCCGAAACCAAGGGCAGCCCACGGCGAATCCAATGAGACATCATAGCACGAAACCGCCGCAAAACCACGTCTAAACAGGCTGTTCGGCAACGCCACACGGTATCTCCATATTGCGGTAGAGTACCTCTGGAGGCTACCTCCGGAGGCGAAACAGATACCGACGGGATACATGTGATGGAGGCGATCAGAATGCCGAAGGCCGGATGGTGCGCCGAGTGCGGCGCTTACTCATGGGTCGCCGAGGACGGCTCGTGCGTCAAGGGGCACGATGCGTCGCAGGTGTCCCAGGTCTATGAGACAGAGCCGAGCAGGGATCTTCTGGAGGAGGCGCTGGAAGCTGCGGAACTTGCGGCCGAGCGCGCAGGTGAGGCGCTCAAGCAGGCCTGGGAGGAGGCGAAGCCGTCACTCGTGCAGGCGGGCTGGACTGCCGAGAAGGCTGCCGAGGAGCTAGGCGAGGGCCTGAAACGCTTCTCCGAGGTGATCGCCGGCCGCACGCCGCAGGCTTCCGATCCAGGGCCGCCTCCGCCCAAGTCGGGCAAGTGAGGCCAAGTCGGACAAGTGAGCATGCCCGCGGCGGCGACTCGTTCGTGGGGCTATTACGACGGAATGCGCACTGCGATGCTCAAGAGGAAGAAGAGCATCACTACAACGATGATGGCGAGATTGAAGCTCATGTCGCGTGCGTAGCGCTGGATGCGTTGACGAGTGGCTACGACCTTCGGGGCGTCGGGATAAAGCCAGCTCGCCGCCTGCTCGAGGCGGCCCAGGCCCCAGACCTGCATCTCTGCGAACAGCGCGGCATGGGGCAGGGCCTCGCGTGTCCCCGTGCCGAGATGCTGCACCTTAGGAACCGTTGTCCTTAGGCTAGCCGTGGCATCGCGCAGTCTGCGCTCGAGGCGCTCCTCCGCCTCGTGCAGGCTGAAAGCGGTCTGGCGTATCCTCGATTCGAGACGGTATTCAGCCTGGGCGCCTACGCGATGGATGCGCGCTTCGGTGCCGTGCAGGGCATCGTGCATACCGACTGAGGCATCACGCATCCTAGAGTCCAGGCGGTATTCAGCTTGAGCGCTCATGCGCTGCATCGTCGTAAGAGCTGCGCGCAAGCCCAAGGCGGACCCCCGTAGTCGCACGTCGAAACGCTCCTCGCTCAGGATGTTGTTGACGCGGGCGGATATCTCTCTCAGGACGTTCTCCCCGGCCAACCGTCGCTCTGCGAGCTCCAGTGCCGTGTGGGCGACGGTCGTACGAAACGCCTTCACCTGTTCCACGGCTTCGTCGAAGCCGTCGCGCAGCACATCTATCTCATCGGTGGCGACCAGATCTTTAAGCACGCCCATGCGCTGGCTGAACAGACGTGTCGCCATGTAGTGGGCGATGTCGCGCACCGCCTCGACGGCGGCTGCGCGACGTGCTGCATCGAAATCAGGTTGCGAGCGCATCCACTCGTCGAGCATGGTGATGGCGTTTCGGACCGTGGTCTGCCGCTCGCGTTCGAGCGTGATGTAGGCGCGCTGGAGGAAGTGCTGGTTGCGCGGACCGGGCGCGCCGGTGGTGATGGTGAGGATGAAGCGGCGCCACCTGCGTTCGGTCCGACTCCATCCCGACTTGTGCTGAAGCGTTATCCAGCGCACGGCCCGAGAGACGGAAGCCAAGTAGCCTTCGTACAAAGAGGTAATCGTGCCACACGTGCTGACGAAGCCGAGCGCGAAGCGGCGGTACCAATAGTCGACACCGAACCACTTAGGCGGATGCAGATGGAAAAGACCGTACTTCATGCCTACCACGAAGATGGTCGCGCCGATGGCGAAGGCTACCACGACGGCCATGATGTCCCCAGGGCTCAGGAAGTACTTCTTGAGGTAATAGTCGAGAAGGTCGGAGTGTAGGCCCCAGGTGTGCAGAGCTGGCGCGAACACTCCTTTGAGAACGATGTGCGGCCTGATGCCCAAGACGACTATGGGAATCGCTACGAGCCCCATCGCGGCGAGCATTCTCTTAGGTGCGTCTGTGATTTCGGGTCCATACTCCCTTTTCGGCTTGCCGAGGAACGTGAAGCCGATGAGCTTGATGAACGAACACGCCGTGCCTCCGGTCGTGACCGTGAAGATCTTCTCGGCGATGTCGAGCGACAACAGATGGTGGACCTCGTGGGCCTCTTCGAGCGCGTGGTGTATGAGGCTCTTACTCACGAACCCGTTGAACAGCGGAACACCAGTGATTCCGGCAGCAGCGATGAGCATGAACACGAACGTGAGGGGCATCCTTCGCCAAAGGCCGCCGAGCTTGTACATGTCGAGTTCGCCGGTGCGGAATACTACGGCTCCCACGCCGAGAAAGAGCAGGCCTTTGAAGAGCGCATGGTTCACGACATGCAGCAAGCCTCCGGCTACACCCATCGCACCGTGGTCGCCGAGGTAGCCCGCAGCTCCGATACCGCACAGGATGAAGCCCATCTGGCTGACGCTATGATAGGCGAGCATGCGCTTGGAGTTGTGCTGCCCGAGCGCGAGCGTGACCCCTATGAACATGGTGGCGATACCGATCCACAGCACGACAAGTCCGAAGTTGGCCGTCTGCTGCCAGAGAATCTCCTCGACGTGCTCTGCTACTTCGGGCCTGAACAGAGCGCTAACTGTGCGGAAGATGCCGTAGGCGCCAGCCTTTATCATGACGCCCGAGAGCAACGCGCTTCCTGGGGCTGGCGCCACTGGGTGCGCGTCTGGTAGCCACACATGGACAGGCAACATGCCCGCCTTCACGCCGAACCCGAAGAGCAGCAGGACGAAAGTGACCCAGCGCAAGACCTCGGTCCCTTGATCCATCGGAAGCGGGCCGATCGTTCCGTCTCCGCCCAGCGCATAGGTGAGGAAGATGCCGCCTATCAGTGCGAACCCGCCAAGGACGGTCATCCAGAAATACTTGATCGCCGCCTGTTTGGCTTTGTCCGTCTCGGTGTGGATGACGAACAGGAACGCTACGAGTCCGAGGATTTCGAAGAACAGGTAGAGCGTGATCAGGTCGCCAGCCAGCACGACGCCGAGCATGGCCGAGAGAACCACGAGGGAAGTGATGTGATAGCGGTCCCGGGCGTGTTCGTGCTCCATGTAATCAAGTGAGTGCAGTGTGGCGGCGAACCACATGAATGCTGCGAACACCGCGAACAACATCCCGTAAGAATCGACTGTGAAGTTGAGTCGTCCGATCAGAGCCGGGATGCTAGAGGCGATGCGATGTTCTGCACCCACTAGCGGGATGAGCGCGGTTGCACCCAGCAGGGTCACTCCGGTTGCGACGGCCACGAAGGCGTTGCGGACGTCCTCGCGCCAGCGTCCGAGTGGTCGAACGAAGAGGGCGCACAGAAGCGGCCAGAGCACAAGTAGTGCTGGCAGTGGGTGCTGTGCGATGTGGTGGGCGCCTTCCTCCATCGATACTTGGCCTCCTAGCGGAAGAACGTTTCGGTAGCCATGCGCGCCAGCGAGACCGGAAGACCTGGCATGGCACACGCGATTCCGAGGAACAGGGTCATAGCTGATGCTACTATCGTCGGCACGAGCATCGTGGCAGGAGCTTCGCGACCATCGGTGGATTCGTCAAAGGACTTGAGGGCCGGCGGCTCCTTGAAGTATGCAGCGTAAACGATGGGGAGCAGGTAGATGGCGGCGAGAAGCGCTCCGCCGAGCAGCACTATCAGGTAGAGTGGCTCGTTCACCTCGAGTATTCCGAGACCCAGGTACCACTTGCTGATGAAACCGGAGAGAGGCGGCGTTCCGATCATTCCGAGTGCGGCGAGAGAGAAGGCTGCCATCGTTACGGGCATACGACGCGCAGCGCCACGCATCTCGCTGACATTGTGCATACCAGCTCGTTTGATGAGCAATCCGGCGCAGAGGAAGAGGGTGCCTTTCATGAACGCATGATTGGTGATATGAACGAGGGCGCCCATCGCAGCCTGGTTTCCGAGAAGCCCTATTCCGAGAGTGACGTAGCCCATCTGGCTGATCGTCGAGTAGGCAAGACGCCGCTTTATGTTGTCCTGGTTCACCGCGAGTATCGCAGCGAAGATGACCGTGAAGGCGGCTACTCCGGCCAGATAAGGCATCACGCCCATATCCCTTAGCAGATCAACACCGAACCCCTGGAATACGACACGCATTATGCCGAACGAGCCAGCAGCAACCATCACTCCGGAAAGCACCGCGGAGAAGGGCGCCGGTGCGGCAGGGTGCGCGTCGGGAACCCATCCGTGCAGAGGCATGATAGCCGCTTTGACACCGAAGCCGACTATGAAGAGCCAGAAGATCAAGAGCAGATGAGTGGGATCCATATCGGCGCTGAGGAATCCTCCCGGGGTAAGTGTCTGATCTCCGGCGACGAAGAAGGTGAACACGATTGCGACGAGCACGAGGCTCCCGCCAATCAGGATGTACATGATGTACTTGGTGCCGGCCGCAAGGGCTGCGGGTGTCTCTTCATGCACGACGAGCGGATATGTCAGGATCGAGAAGAGCTCGTAGAAGATGAGGAAGGTGAGCAGGTTTCCGGCGTATGCCACACCCATGGTCCACGACAGACAGAGCATGAAGAAGGAGTAGTAGCGTCCTAGCCGGTGTCCGCCGGCCATATATCCGGCCGAATAGATGAGAGCAAGCAGCCAAAGGACAGCGACCGTTGCACCGAACAAAGCTCCCAGGGAATCTACACTCAGGTGCACCCAGATCTGAGGCGTCAGCCTGATAAGATAGATCTCATACACAGTGCCGTCGAGCACGCCGGGTAGGACCAAGAGGGAGCACAGGGCCGTCACGCCACAGATGATAGCCAGGCCGATGGTGCGCGCATTCTCGGAGATACGTCCGAGCGGGACGGCGATGAGAGCGCCGGCAAGTGGAAGGAACACAGCCATCGGAATGATCGCGGATGTCAAAGACGCGTTCATTTGAATCACTCCCCTACATTCCGAAGACGAAGTTTACGGCTGCCTCGGCCAGCGAGAAAGGCATGCCAGGCACTTCGACAGTTGCTCCGAGCAGGATCACATAGACTGCGCACACCAGAATCGGGACCAGAAGCGTGGGGCTAGCCTCCTCGACATGCATTACCGTGCCGGGGGGCGCCTTGAAGAAGGCTATGTAGACGATGGGCAGCCAGTACGCGGCGTTCAGGATCGAGCTGACTGCCGTGACGACGACGAACCACCACTCACCAGCATCCAGCGCACCAAGGGACATGTACCACTTGGTGATGAACCCTGCTGTCAGAGGCACGCCGATGAAGCTCAGGGAGGCGACGGTGAAGGCGCCCATGGTCCACGGCATCTTGTATCCGATGCCTGCCAGTTCGCGGATGTTTTTCTTGCCCGTCTTCTTCGCGATAGCCCCGGCTGCGAAGAACATGGTTATCTTAGGGAATGCCTGGTTCGCGATGTGCGCGATGGCTGCTGTCGCCGCGAACGGAGTGAGGATGGATGCCGCCAGCACTATGTAGGAGAGCTGGCTGATGGTGGAATACGCGAGACGCCGTTTGAAGTTGTCTTGGAACAGTGCGATGACCGAGGCCGTGATGATCGTGAAAGATGCGAGCCAAGCCAGGGGCATGGTGAAGCCCAGCTCGGCTAACAGGTCGACGCCGAAGACGTTATAGATGGTGCGCAGAATGCCGAACACGCCGGCCTTGACCACTGCAACGGCATGTAGCAGCGCGCTGACCGGCGTAGGTGCGACCATCGCTGTAGGGAGCCATCCCTGCAGCGGCATGATTGCGGCCTTGACTCCGAAACCGACCGTAAGCATCAGGAAGATGACGGTCAGCGTGCCCATCCCCATCTCCTGAGTAAGGATTCCCGGCTGTCCCAGCGAAAGCGTTCCCGAAGCGTCGAATACTATTACCGAAGCGACAAGCACGAATGCGCCACCGGTCAGGGTGTAGATTAGATACTTGCGCCCCGCTCGCAGGGCCTCCGGTGTCTCATCGTGTATGACGAGCGGATAGGTGCAGATGGTCAGCATCTCGTAGAAGAGGAACAGGGTCAGCAGATTCTCGGCGAAAGCGATACCGACAGTGGTGGAAACGCAGAGTGCGAAGAAGCCGAAGAAGCGAACCCGATGCTCCGCGCCTTTCATGTATCCAATCGCGTAGATGGTCGTGAGCAGCCACAATGTGGAAGACACAGCGGCGAAGAACATCCCGAGCGCATCGGCTCGAAACGCAAGACCGATTCCGGGCGTGAACTCCACGAAATCGTATACGTATACGATGCCTTGTAGCGAGCCTGGCAGCATCGACAGGACCACGACGAGCTTGACCAGAGCCGCGCTCAGACTCCAGAACCGGCGCCAGAAAGCATTCGAGCCTTGCAAGAACACCAGTCCGGCGCATACGAGCGAGATCGCTGGGGCGAGAACCGGTCTGATGTCTACAACTTCCATATCATCCTCCCAAAGGAGCGAGCATGCGCAGTGCTGCAGGCTCGATGAAGGTCAGGGGTATCCGTCCCAGAATCCCCATTATCAGACAGAGGGCGGCAAGCAGGAGTATCGGGCCGAGCATCGTCAGAGGCGCCTCCTCGACCCTGAGCACCTCTTTGTGAATGGGCTCTTGGAAGTAGAACGCGTTAACCATGCGGATGTAGTAGATGAAAATGAACAGCGCGCCGAAGATCAGCGCGAACCCGAACATCGGCTGGTCGGCCTCGAAAGCACCGAGAGCTATGTACCACTTGCAGAGAAAACCGGCTGTCGGAGGGATTCCAACGATCGATACCGCGCCGATCGAAAGCGCGATGCTGGTGAGCGGCATCGCGCGGCCGATGCCGCGCAGGTCGGTAAGCGTTCTATAACCTGTGCGGTAGATGAACGCGCCGGCCGCAAGGAAGAGCGTGGCCTTGATCAGGGCGTGGTTGAAGACGTGTACGGCCCCGCCGATCACGCTCAGGTTCGTTGACAGTCCCAAGCCCATGACGATGTAGCCGATGTTCGAGATGGTCGAATAGGCGAGCATCAGCTTGATGTCGTCTTGGAAGATGGCGAAGAACGCTCCCATGACTATAGAGATCGCTCCCAGCCACAGCAGTACCTGGTTGAGCACGGTCAAATCCAGGATGCCGGATCCGTAGTAGATCTGGTAGACGCGAAGCATTCCGATGATTCCGACTTTCACCACGAGTCCGGAGAGCACGGCGCTGATCGGGCTCGGGGCTATAGCGTGGGCGTCAGGCAGCCACACATGTACCGGAAAGATCGCAGCCTTGACCATGAAGCCTATCGTCAGCGCGCCCAAGGCTAGGACTGCCGGCATCGTAGCGTCGGCGGCGACCGATGCCAACCGCGTTGTGACATCTACCATGTTCAGGCTGCCGGTGATTCCAAAGATGATGCCGACAGAGAACAGCACCAGCAAGGACGAGATGGCGCCCATCAGCAGATACTTGAACGCGGCCATCTCCGCCGTTCGCTCGCCGCTCACGGCCACGAGCGCGTAGCCGGACAGAGAGAGTATCTCGAGGAAGACGAAGAGGTTGAAAAGGTCACCGGTGATCATGAAGCCGATCATCCCACCGAGGTTTAGGAGCATCAGCGCGTAGTAGTAGGGGATGCGCGGTTTGGCCAGCTCGCGGAGCCATTCCGTGTAGCGGACCGAGCAGAGTATCGCAAGCGAGCCTACCAGGCAGACCACACTGATCGCCGCGCTGAACTCATCGAATCGCAGCTCGATGCCGTAGGGAGGAGTCCACGCTCCCAGCGGATACGAGAAGGGACCTTCCTGAGCCACACGCATGATAAGAAACAGTGCCGCTACCGAGGTCACGGTCATCGTCGCCAGGGCGAACCACGGTGCGATGCGGCGGTCTCTCAGGGAAACGATGGGCGTCAGAACCGCCCCGCTAAGCGGTGCCAGTACGACGATCGCCATCCAATGCGGCCACTCGATCAACTATTCCATCTCCCTCAACTCGTCAGCCTCGATCGTCCCGCACTGACGGTAGATGCGGATGATCAGACTCAGTGCGAGGGCAGTCGTCGAGACAGCCACGACTATGCCTGTCAGCACGAGCGCGTGCGGTATCGGACTGTGGAACGGAGCCTGTGCGCCATGCCCCATGATGGGAGCGTCTCCGCCTTCGATCACCCCGATGGTGACTATGAACGCAAAGACGGCCGTTTCCATGATGTTCAAACCGAGGAACTTCTTTATGAGATTGTTCTTGGCGATAAGGATGTAGAGGCCGATGCAGAAAAGAACTACAGAGGCCACGTAGTCGATGTTATGCCACAGCGCTTCCAGCATCAGTCTGCCTCCATCGCCAGGAATATCCGCGCGAAGATGGCCGCGCCTCCCACCCCGATACCGATCTCAAGGACGACCATCATCAACTCCCGCACCAAGTGCAGGGAGTGTTCGGGGGGAAAGCCCAGGTAGAAGCCAGTGAAGGCCACGCCGAGCGCCCCTATCAAGACGAAGCTCAGTGGAGCGGCGCCCTGCAGCCACCGCGCGAGCGGTTCCGGCAGACGAGGACGAACCTTGCCAGCGCCCAGAACAATAGTGAGGACGATGAACATTGCTCCTAGAATGGCCCCCCCTTGGAACCCGCCGCCTGGCGTGACGTGGCCGTGAAGAATCACGAAGGCAGCGAAGATACCTATGAACGGAGCTAGCAGACGCACGACGAAGAGCACGACCGGACTCACAGGTGTAGGCGGGCGCTCGGATTCGTCGGCTCCCTTAGGGGGCGCAGGTGGTCGATCCTCTTGAAAGTATTGAACCCCTCCGGAGGTGAGCAGTACCGCAAGCGCAGCAGCGAGTGCGGTGAAGATGACGGTAACCTCACCGAAGGTGTCGAATCCGCGGTAGTTGAGCAGGACTCCGGTGACGAGGTTCTCAGCCCCGGCCTCCTCGACGCCTTGCTCGATGTAACGGGCGGAAATGTGGGTGTGGATCGGTGCGTCGGGGTCGCCGAAAGGAGGCAGCTCAGCCACCGCGATTAGCAGGGGTATTGCGAAGATTACGAGGAGTGAGGCGACGGCTGCATTCTTCATTTCTCTCGCCTCTTCGTTCTACCGATGGTCACGAGGAACAGGACGGTGGTTATCCCTGCTCCGACAGCTGCCTCGGTCATGGCCACATCCGGCGCTCCGCGGTGCTGCCAAAGGAGGCACAGCACCAAGCTGTAGGAGGAAAACAAGATGGCGGCAGCCAGCAGATCCTTGCTATGGGCCACGGCCAGAGCCGTGCCGATGAGGAAGAGAAGCAAGAATATGTCGAACGCCATACTCAAGAGCCGTCACTCCTTATCGAGACGCCAGTAATCTAGTCCAGTGCGGTGGGCTGCGCGCGCCAGAGCGTGTCCGGATGTGGGACTCGAGAGCAGCACGAGCGCGGCCAAGGCTATCATCTTGACGCTCGAGGGCTCGAGGCCGTTAAAGACCGCGAGTGCCAGAAGTATCGAACCAGCACCTAGCGTGTCGCACTTCGTGGCAGCATGCGTGCGCGAATAGAAGTCCGGTAGCCGAACGAGCCCGATAGTACCTACAAGAAAGAAGAACGCTCCGAAGCCTACAAGGACGACTACAATCGCGTTGATGATGCCCTCGTAAGAGATCACGACCAGTCACCTTTCAGTCGACCGGTCTCCATGAAGCGAGTAGCCGCGATAGTGATGACGAAGTTGAGAAGACCATAGACGAGAGCGACATCAAGCAGGATTCCTCGTCCAAAGACTAAGGCAAGCACGGCGAGGACGACGAGCGTCTTGGTACCGATGATGTTTACCGCCAGCACGCGGTCGACAGTCGTGGGGCCCGCGTATGCGCGCCACAGGCACACGAACGCGTTCACGAGCAAGAAGATGCCTAGACCCCAGAAGAACGTCTCCACCTTGCACTCACTCCTCGAAGACCCGCATCAGCCTCTGCTCGAGTTCGCCGCTTGCGATCTCATCGGTAAAGCTTTCCGCTAGGCCATGGATGTAGAACGTGTTGTTTTCGACGTCGACCGTGAGCGTGCCCGGCGTAAGCGTGATCGAGTTGGCGTAAGCGACGCGTGTGACTTCGCGCTTGAAGGGCGTTCTGTGGCCGACGATGATGGGATCGATCGGCATGCGTGGGTCGAGAACCACCTCGGCCACTTGCAGCGCAGAGACGACCATGTTCTTGAGAAGGTGCGGGATGTAGAGAACGAACTGCCCGGCTTGGCGTGCGGTGAGTACGGGCGCATCTTCGGCCCAGAGGGTTTTCGCAGCCCACACTCCGAAGAGCACAGACAGGATCAGACCGAACGCAAGGTCGATCAAGTTGAGCGAACCGGAAAGCACCAGCCAGAACGCGAAGAGCACCACAGATGCTTGCGCGGCTTTCATTAGTGGGTGTCTCCTTGGTCGGTCGTGCCCTCATCAGCGGAGTGCTCTTCAGGTTCTGACGTGCTTTCGGCTGGCGAGGTGTCATCCGGAACTTCGGCTCCCTCTTGTGCCGATGCGTCCGCTGGAGCCCCAGAACCCTCCCTAGCCGATGTCTCGGACGCAGACACCGTTTCATCCAAGCGCTGATTCACGATGTCGGTGAGTTCGCTGGCCCGGAGTGCATCCTCGGGATAGGTGGCGATTGCAGCGGTGACAGTGCAATGGGTCACTGGTTCGATCACGTCCCCTTCGAATTCGGCTGCTGCGACCGCTTCGCGAATGCGTTCGGCTGCAGCCTCAGCGCCAGACGCATCCGTCAACGGCAGCACGATGCAATAGGCGGTATGTCCGTAGCGCGCGATGATGTCGTGACTGCGCACGGTTACGCGCAAGATGTCCGCGAGGTGCTCGAGAAGCACCTCTGCCTTGTAGTGGCCGAACTGAGTCTTGAACTCCTCGAAGTCGTTGACGGTAATCAAAACGATGGAGCAGTCGAGGCCATAGCGCTCGCTGCGTCTCAATTCCTCGGCGAGCCGTTCGTTCAGATACTCGGCCTTGAAGAGACCTGTAAGGGGATCGAGGATCGAGGCTTCCTCTAGCAGCTGACCATGCCTCGTGCTGCGTTGAGACTGCGCTCCGATCACCAATCCGGAGACGAAGAAGGCGACCATGCCCACTATGAGTTCCGGGAGCACCGCAGGATCGAAGTCGACACCCGCAGTCAGAAGCGCTAACAACGCGGTGGAGACTGCGGCGGCGAGAATCGCTCCAGCCACGTGAAACGCTAGTGCCGCGATGACGATAGGCACCAGGTAAAGAGGCCAGAACACCTCGAGATCTCCGGTGGTGATGATTAGTACGGTGACGAACACCCCGGTGACGACGACAAGCATTACCCGCGCAAGTTGGACACCGGGTGACTTCCCTGAATCATCAGGCATCGCGACACCCCTCCGGTAGCTCGTGTGCTAGCTCCCGCACCGCTTATCGTGCTGTGACAAGCTGCAAACTCTCGGTTCGACCGAGATACCCGAGCATGTCACGGTGACTGTCGCTGCCCAGTATAACCATACCTGTGACTCTAGTCACAAGAATCTGCAAGCCTGAAAAAAGCTTATGCCGCAGGACTCCACGAGGAGATCGAAGGGAGTCGATCCTGGTCTTAACCCCAGGGTGGCCGTCCGGGTTCGGGTTGCCCGGGGAGACATCAAGATTCGGTTGCGTCGTTTCGGCGATGATGGTAGATTTACTGGTCGCATCGCAAGATGCATAGACGCTGCGGGGTGGAGCAGTCTGGTAGCTCGTCGGGCTCATAACCCGAAGGTCGTCGGTTCAAATCCGACCCCCGCTACCAAGGAATCAGCAGGTCGGAGGCTTAACAGTTTCTGGCCTGTTTCCATTCACTGGAAGAATCACCCCTCCGTCCAAGATGGCATCCAATCGAAATGGGAAGACAGGGCACGGGGGATAGGTGGATTGACCTGCGGTCTAGGTGATCGGCGGGAGAAACTCAGGACTACTTCTTGATAATACTGATGCGCTTGCTCTTGGGCTCGGTGAGAGTCTTCTTCTTGGGTGGTGATTTACTCTCTTAGCCCTAGCGATCGCGTGGCACGAGCACGATCGGCAACAGTGCGAGCTTGACGAGTAGTCTCGTCGAGAAGCAGAGTCATCGAAAGAGGGCATAGAAACTGTGTTCTGATTGGATAGGCAAGGATGCTGAAGCTGGTCAAACTCCTAGTAAGTGGTTGGCTGATACTGATAGTCGCTGTCGTCTTGAACATGGTCGCGGGATTTGTTGGATTGGCTGACTGGTATCAGCTGCTCCGTGGAGAGGAGATATCGAGTTGGATAGACTGGTTCTGGCTTTTGATCGTATATCCACTCGGTATGGGATCGTGTATTCCACTTGCGAAATGGATACTCGAAGGCTTGGATGATTCTTGGAGGCGCGGGGCGAAGAGATGACCGACTCCGAGAAGAAGGCAGCGAAGGACTTCAGGTAGTGTCGAGGGAGCGGGCGGCTCTTTTCGGGGTAACCTCGAAGAACAGAGGCCTGCGCAACATCAGCTTGGTCTGCGCGTGCAATGCGGGTGCCATGCCGAGCACCAGTCCGGTGACGGGTAGCAGAAACCACATGGTCGTCAGTTCGGCAAGCAGGAGTGTCGCGGGGTAGCCGGGCGGAGGCGGCTCGCGGCGCAGTTCCAGCAACAGGATAGCTGCGAGCGCACCACCACCACAGACGAAGAGCATGCCCAGTGCGACCGCGATAGCGGGCAGCGATCCCACCGAGCGCTGCGCAGACGCATAGACGGGGTGGCCGCGAACGCTCAGCAGGTACGCACTCACCACGAGGAACCAGCTTGCGACTCGCAGTACGTGGTCGTGCAACACTTGACCGGCCCGTGCGAGCATCCTCGGAGAGCGGATGCAGCGGCCCGTTATCAGCTCACCGATCAGATACCCGGCATCCTCGGCTCCATACGCATGCCTCATCACCTGGCGTGACCGCGTGCGGATACCGGACCAGAAGCCCTTTCCCTCTGCGGCGTCTGCACGAGTGGGCAGGAAAACGGAGGTCATACCCACATCACCATCGCGTCGCACCTCGCATTGCAGGAACACGTGCCAGTCTTCGGAGATGACGGTCGGGTCCCACCACCCGCACTCTTCGGCCAAACAGAAGCTCAAGGTGTAGGTGGATATGGGCAGCGGGACGTACCCGGGAAACGCGAGTTCGGCCATTTGCGTGGCGTGCGTGACCCATGTCGTGAAGCGGACCGGCACCGGGACACGCCAGATGTTGTTGTAGTAGAGAAGCGGTGCTTGCCAGAAGCGAGCGTGACGCCGGTCATCGTGCGCGAACAATCTCGAGACGGCGGCGAAATAGAGCGGGTGGATGACAGAATCCGCGTCGCACGACGTCACCGTAGTGCGCGCGGGGTCGACCCCGAGAAGAGAGACGGCTTCCTTGGCGGCACGCGTCGCCCAAAGCATGTTGGCCGACTTGCCCGAGATCTCGCCGGGGAGGCCGGCAGGATGCATGCTGACGGCGAAATGCGCGAACGCCTCACGGTATGCAGCTTCAAGGCGGTCCGCCTTGAGCCGAACCCCCGGCTCGCACTCCTCCATCGCAAGCACCACCATCAACCGTTCGGAAGCTTTGTGCTGCGCAGCGAGTCCGTCGAGCGTTCGACGGAGGACAGCCTCGGGCTCGCGGTAGGTGGGGACCAGGACGAGGTGCCAAACATCTGAGGGCGCGAAGCCCGCGGGCCCGGGCTCGTGCTCCTCGGCGGCCCAATCGGTGCGCTCCCATACGGAAATCCGCGCATCGCCTATGAGCGCGAACAGGAGCGTCACGACGACCCGCATGATGAGGTAGCAGAGGAATACCGTTGCGATGAAGACCCACGCTCTCGGCGCGACGATCACGCCAAGCACGCTCAGTGCGATCACGCTATACGAGATGAAGCCCGGGACCGCATGGCGCAGTCCTAGCTGACCGGTGGAGCGATACGGGCGGCTCGTCCGCACACCATCTCCTCAGGGCTGCGGTTCGCTTGACACGAACGCAACGAATCATAGCACCCTAGCGACGTCCGTGACGCATAGCCCTGCCGTTCCAGGATCGACCCCCAAGGGCCTGCTCGAACCACTCGCGCGTAAGCCGCAACGCCTTCTCGAGAGCACCAGGCTCCTCGAACAGGTGGCCGACGTGAGCGACGATCTCCAGATGGGCGACTTCTTCTCGGGCATCGCGGTTAGGCAGGCGACGGCGGGAGAACCCACTTTCAGACCGCCGCGGGCACAGGCTCGTCGTCGACAGTCGGAACCGGCACCGGATCGTGGCGGAGGCTTCGAAAGATCGACCGGAACCACCCGATCGCGACCAGTCCGGTCACAAAGTTGGCGGCAAACGCCGCCCACCACACGCCGGCAAGCCCGATAAGCGCCGAGCCGAGGAAGGCGAGCGGCACGTAGAGCACGAACATGCGCAGGACCGAGAGGGCCATCGAGTGCAGTGGCTTGTGCAGCGCGTTGAGCGAGTTCGCCACGGTGGTGAGCACGCCGAGCATGAACAGACTCGGGAACACGACTGCCATGTAGGTGACGACCGTCTCGATCACCACGGGGTTGTCGTTGAAGACCGAGGCCACCGGGCGGCCGACCACGAGTGAGAGCAGCCAGACGAACGCGCCCCACCCCGATGCGAGCGCGAGCGCGACCTTGACGGCCCGGCCGACGCGCGCCTTGTTTCCGGCGCCCCAGTTCTGACCGATGAAGGGCACGAGCGCGCTGCCGAGCGCCATGATCACCATGAGTGCGAACATCTCGAGCCTGCTGGCGCCCCCGAATCCGGCTACGGCCGCCA
>PWVH01000048.1 GCA_003563465.1 Coriobacteriaceae bacterium
GAGACGGTCGAGGTTCCGCAAGATGTTCGGCCCCCAGTATCCGAATCCGACGAACCCTACGCGCACGGGTGTGCTCATCCGGCGTGACACCAGCCTTTCAGTCGGTTGGCACGGCTGTTTCGCGCGCCTCGGGCATACCCCTCGGACATACCCGATGATTCTACTCTAACGAGCATTCTCACCAGAAGTGATGTCACCGAAGCGACATCTAAGACGGTTCCGAGGCTCGGACAAGGCCAAAAAGAAGCCAACCTGCGAACGTGTAGAATACGAACGTCTCGACCATGCGATTTCGAGGAGCGGATATGCCCATGGATGCGAACTCCTCCGAGTTCTTCTCGGCTGCGTGCAAGCTTATACCCGGCGGCGTGAACTCTCCGGTGCGTGCTTACAAGAGCGTAGGCATCGAGCCGAGGTTCGTCGACCGCGCCAAGGGCTCGCGTATATGGGACATCGAGGGCCGCGAATACGTCGACTTCGTTGCATCTTGGGGCCCAATGATCCTCGGTCATGCCCCCGAAGCCGTGCTCGAGGCGGTTCGCGAGCAGCTGGAGCGTGGAACCAGCTATGGTGCGCCCACGTGTGTCGAGGTAGCCCTCGCCGAAGCGGTCGTCAGCGCCGTGCCGAGCATCGAGGAGGTCCGCATGGTCTCCTCGGGCACGGAGGCCACCATGAGCGCCATCCGGCTGGCCCGCGGCTATACCGGCCGTGACAAGTTCATCAAGTTCGACGGCAACTATCATGGCCACTCCGACGCCCTGCTCGTAGCGGCAGGAAGCGGTCTGATTACGCTCGGCATCCCGTCAACTCCGGGTGTGACGACCGGCGCGGCGGCCGACACGATCGTGGTGCCCTACAACGACCTGGACGCGGTGGCTGGTGTGCTCGAGGCCCAGGGCGAGCAGATAGCAGCCGTCATCGTCGAGCCGATCGCGGGCAACATGGGAGTGGTTCCCCCGCGCGATGACTTTCTGCAGGGGCTGCGCGCCCTCTGTGACTCGCACGGCGTGGTCCTCATCTTCGACGAGGTGATCACCGGGTTCCGTGTCGCACTCGGCGGGGCGCAGGAACTGTACGGCGTCATGCCCGATCTCACCACGCTCGGCAAGATCATCGGCGGCGGCTTTCCGGTGGGAGCCTTCGGCGGCAAGCGAGAGATCATGGAACAGCTCGCTCCTGTCGGGCCCGTGTATCAGGCAGGCACGCTTTCCGGCAACCCGGTCGCCATGGTTGCCGGGCTCGCCACCTTGGAGGTTCTCAAGGGGCCGGATGTCTATTCCGAGCTCGAGCGCAAGGGCAAGCGGCTCGCCGACGGTCTGTGCCGCGCGGCTGGCAGCGCGCCGGTTCACGCGTTCTGCACGCGGGTCGGCTCCATGGCGTGTATGTTCTTCACGCACTTGGAGGTCTCCAACTGGACGACCGCCTCGACGAGCGATACGAAGCGCTACGCGGCCTACTTCCGAGGAATGCTCGACCGCGGTTTCTGGCTGGCCCCGAGTCAGTTCGAGGCGGCTTTCGTCTCGCTCGCGCACACTGACGGCGAGATCGACGCGTTCGTCGAAGCGGCCGCCGAGACGCTCAAGGGTGTGTAGATTCGGCAGCCCTGCGGTCCCAACGTGCTGGGAAACTTGCGTTTCTTGGCGTTTCAAGTATTCTTCCCTGCATGCCGATACCCCAAGTAGCGGATTTCCTGCTGCATCGTGCTTAGAAACGCGTGAAAGGGGCGACATGCGTCGCCGTTCATCTTCACATCTGCGCGCTCTGCTGCGCGCACCATCACGCTCGTTCATCGGGGTATTGGTAGCCACAGCGCTCCTGCTTGCAGTACCCGCACCCTTTGCAGCGCCGGCGTTCGCGTCGAGCACCTGGTACGTCGACACGGCCACTCGCAGCGAGGCCGAAGTCCATCAGATGTGGCAGCAGTACCAGCCGACCTATAGCGGTCCCATCTATTCGGTCACACCCAGCACGAAAGCTCCTTATGCCACGGGGACGGTGCGCGCTGAGTTCCTCGCCGACGGCATGCGCACCATCAACTTCGCCCGCTACCTCGCTGGACTCCCCTACGACGTCGTGCTCAACACCACGCGGACCAACGAGGCGCAGCACGGGGCCGTGCTGCTTGCCGCGAGCAACTTCTCTCACGAACCGGCCAAACCCGCGGACATGTCACAGAGCTTCTACGACACCGGCCTGCGGTCTACGAAAGCTAGCAACATCGGTCTGGGGCACAGCAGCCTAGCAAGCTTCCAGATGTCGTGTCTGAACGATTCGAGCAGCGCTGGCAACCTCCGGACGGTCGGGCATCGCCGGTGGCTGCTCAATCCGCCGATGAAGATGACCGGTCTCGGGTATGCGGACATGCGCTCCACCACCTACGTGTTCGACAAGTCGCGCACCGAGAAGGTCGAGTACTCGGCGATCACGTGGCCTTCGGCAGGCGTGTTCCCGATCGAGTTCTTCGGCTCGGAGATTCCGTGGTCGATCACTCTGAATCCGGCGCGATACGATTGGGACACCACCGGTCATACCGTAAGACTTCAGCGGGTGGAGGATGGGCGCACGTGGACCTTCAACGCCAAGCACACGAACACATCAGGACACTATTTCAGCACCGATTTCAGTCGGATGGGCGTGAACAACGTCTTCGTGTTCCGCCCCGATCCCAGTTCTATCTCTTACCAGCCCGGTGACGAGTTCTCGGTCACGCTGTCCGGAGGCATCTACCACAAAGGTACGAAAGTGCCCGC
>PWVH01000063.1 GCA_003563465.1 Coriobacteriaceae bacterium
CCGATCCGGCATTTCGTCCCTTCTTCGAGAAGGCCGCCGAACTCGGTGCGCCGATGATCGTCCACTATGGCGTAACCGTCGATCCCGGCGGAGACTTGAACTACGCCGACCCGGTGGATCTCTCGCCTGTCGCACGTGATTTCCCTGAGATCACATTCGTAATCGCACACTTCGGTGCGGGCTATCTGGACCAGGTCCTGAAGGTCGCCTATCAGTGTGCCAACATCTGTCTTGACTCGTCGGGCACCAACAACTGGATGGATTTCATGGCATATCCGATGACTCTTGCACAGGCGTTCGAGCGCACGATTGGCGCTTTGGGTCCCGAGCGAGTCATCTTCGGCACCGACTCGGGCACGACCGGCCCTTATCGTGAGTGGATCGCCTATCAACAGGCGGCCACTCTGGTCGAGATCGGTCTCAGCGACGCCGATCGCGACCTGATTCTGAGAGGAAACGCAGTCCGGGTCTTCACACTGGACGGATGAGAGCATGGCTGAGGCGACAGATTGCACGGAGCCCGCGCGCGACTACGACCAGATGGTCGATTGGGACAGGCGTCTGGCGCGCGAAGGTCCGTTCTTTCGCGATGTTTTCGAACGCGCAGGAGTCAGGCGACTGATCGACGTGGGATGCGGCAGCGGGAAGCACGCGATAATGTTCAGCGAATGGGGCATCGAAGTCATCGGCGTAGATCCCAGCGAGCCGATGCTCCTGCAAGCAGGAGATAACGCTGCGGCAGCTGGCGCGGATGTCCGCTTTGTCGAGGGCGGGTTCGGCGAGCTCGAACGAATCGTTGGGACTGACTGGGACGCGGTCACAACCCTCGGCAACGGCCTGCCTCACGTTGACGGTGCCGACGGATTGACCGACGCCCTGGCCGATTTCGCTGCCGTGCTCAGACCGGGGGGCGTCGCGGTGCTTCATCTGCTAAACCACTCACGGCTTATCGAGAGCCAGACGCGGATGATGCCTGCCGTGTTTCGAGAGACGCCGGAGGGAGACCGGGTGTTCTTGAAAGTGATCGATTATGTCGACGAAGGCATCATGTTCGATTTCGTGACGCTTACGCGGGATCCCGAAGCGGGACCGAGTCCAGGCGGAGCGTTCGCGGTCGATGATCCCGCCGCCACTGGCTGGCATCTGCGGTCCCGAAGATCGATACACACCGCCTTGCCCATCGAGATGCTCTTGGAGGCTCTAAGCACTGCAGGCTTCGACGCGATAGACAGCTTTGGCGACCATTCGAGACGCCCGCTCTCTCGATCCGAAGACGAGTCGGTGATAGTCGTGGCGCGCCGTTCCCAGAAAGACTAGCTGTCGACTGCCTTTACGAGCCGCGGGCCAAGAAGGCAGTGTCTGCCGCGCGCGAGGTCGCATTGTGCAACGGGCGCCTTCGGCCGGTCGAGATCGAGCCTCTTCCGCATTCGCCGCAGAGTGACGTACAAGTGACAAAGGGGAAGCCCGGCGACGTTTTGGAAGCATTGGTCGTCGTCCACATCGGCAAGATGGTTTTCGATGTTGTACGCGCCCGCACAGCCCATCAGCTCCTCTTTGGCCACCCAGGCGGCGATATCGGCCTCGGAGAGTTTGCGCATGCGTACGGGCGTGGAGACCGCGAACACCTCGGGCTCGTCTTCTTCGGCAGGGAGGACGGCGCAGCCCGTGACTACTTCGTGAGAACTTCCGGCAAGAGAGCGAAGCATTCGGCGAGCATCTTCGAGATCTTCAGGCTTTCCGAAGATGCTTCCCGCGTGCACCACCAGCGTGTCGAAGGAGAGCAAGATTCCGGCATGCCCAGCTTGCCGCGCGGCCCGAGCCTTCTGCACGGCCAGGGATATCGCAAGTGCGCCGGGCCGCGAGGAGAGGGGCGAAGAGAGGTCCTCGACGATGTCCGATTGTGTGGCCTCGAAGGGAAGGCCGAGCATCGCGAGTAGACGCCTGCGGCGCGGGGAAGCGGAGGCTAGCACGAGTCTGTGTTCGGCAGACGGAGGCACAAGCGGGATGATAGCATCGCTTCGTGTCGGTGGTGACGGAGTGCCTATAATGGGGGTATCGCTGAATCGTTCCGTCCGACGGAGGATGACCGGCTTGCCTGGTTCCAGTGAGGCCACACAGGCTCCCGCAAAGGTGGAGCGGTTCGTCAAACAACTCCTGATCGCCTACCGGGCCGTCATACTGTATCCGCCAGCCAGCAACATTCCTGCAGAGAACGCCAGACTTGCCCTCGAGACGCTGTCGTCGCTTCTCTCGGATGATCATGACGTGCGGCTTACCATCGCGAAAGACGGGCTATCGTATCACGGAACACCTGTGTTGCCGGGCAGGGACGCCTTCACCGCGTTTTCCAGGGAACTCTACAATCACGGTCTCGCAGAGGTGCGATTCCACCCTGGGCTCACGCACGAGACCCTCGTAGCTTTCTTGGGCGTCTTGGGCAGAGAGCCCGACCAGATCGATGGCGCCGAAGGCTTCGCGGCGCAGCTCTGGGAGGCCGGTGTGGACACGATTACCGTGACCGGAACGAGCAAGGTCATCCTCGAAGGCGACGAAGGAGATATCGCCTCCGGACCGGACATCGGGTCCTGGCCGCCGAGCCCCCATGAGATCGACGAGGCGCTGCCGGCGGCTCTCGAAGGCGTACAACCCGAGTTGGCGCTTCTTACTAGAGTGCTGCAGGCCCCCGAGATCGTCCGGGAGTACCTCTCTTACGGGTTTTCCGCTGCCGGACCTGAGAAGTCACCCGAGGAGGCGGCACGCGGTGTGAAGGTCGCGGAGCTGGCACACCTAGCGCACAGGCTCGAAGGGGATGTCAGCGGCGAAGCGATGGAGTGTCTTTCGGCGGCCGTAGAGATGCTGCCCGGCTCTCAGAGATACGCATTGCTGGCCCAGCGTCTGTTGACCGAAGCACGCATGGATACTGCCGCAGCCGAGCTCGTCGGCCACATGGGGATCGAGGACGTCTGCAGGGCTTTGGTTTCGGAGGCCGGTACCAGCGAAGTGTCGACAGAAGGTTTGGCTCGCGCCATCCGCAATCTTGCCCTGGCCGGGCTGGCCAGCCGCGATGAGGTGCTGGAGGTATCGGGGACGATCATGAGCGAAGCCGGTCTCGCGCAAGAGACCGTGGAGAGCGTGCTGGAGGCGGCAGCGCCCCGCAAGCTCGTGGTCAAAGATGAGGCAAGGGTGAGGGTATCGGGCGAACGAGGTTCGGAGTCCGTTCTCAGGCTGATCGACCTTGCTGTCGGAACCCCCGCCGGATCGGTTGACGATCCGGAGAGAGAAGCTCTGGTCGAGGAGGTGGAGCGAGGAATCGGCGACGCCGAAGTGATGGGAGCGCTCGTCACGCTCGTCACCTCAGAGGTCTCGGCCGAGCAGCTCTCTGAGACTATGATGCTGCTCGAAGAGGGACTCGCGCTGCTGGTGGGCAGCGGGGAGTACCGAGTTGCCGCGGATGCTGCCGAGGCCCTCCTGTCCGCCGCGGCAGAAGGCGATGAGGAGAAACGGTTACTCCTGGCCGATGCTGCGAAGACGCTTGCCGGAAGGGACCAGATGGAGGCCATCACGCGCGCAATGGGCTCCCATCCCAAGGGAGGGCCCGAGCATGAGGCCTGCGCCCGGCTTCTCTCCACGCTGGGGGATCTGACTATCGGCCCTCTTCTGGAGGTACTGGCAGATGAACCAGAAATGGCCGTGCGAAAATCCATCGTCGAGACCATCTCCCAGATTGCCGGCGACCACATTATGGAGCTTGCCGCAAGGCTCGGGGACCCACGATGGTATTTCGTCCGCAACATCGTAACGATTCTGGGCTCTACCCGTCGCCCGGAGGCCGTGTCGGCTATGAGCCGCACGGTACGTCACCCAGACGCCCGGGTGCGTCGGGAGACTATCAGGGCTCTGGCGGGCATACACGACCGACGGGCCACCGAGATGCTCGCTGCATGCCTTGAAGACACGGATGCGGGCAACGTTCAGCTGGCTGCCCGTTATCTCGGCAATTTGAGAGCGCGTGCCGCGTTACCTGCTTTGCATCTTGTGGCGCTTGGAGAAGGCAAGGGCAACCGCGAGCCCGGCCCCAGAGCAGAGGCGATCGAGGCGCTCGGCGCCATCGGATCGGAAGAATCCGTTCCTGTCCTGAAGACTGTCATGCGTAAGGGAATCTGGCGAGGCCCCAAGCGTTCCAAGCTTCTGCGCAACGCGGCCACTGCCGCGCTCGAGTCCATCCAGGCCAGTAAGGAGGAGAAGGACTCGTGAGCAAGGAAAGCAAGACGCATGTCGCGCCGAACGGCTCACACTCGGCCAAGCAGCTCCTTCGGGTGCGCGATCTGCTCGCACGTTTCCACGCCGTGCGCAAGACGGGCAGACTCTACTCGGCGACGCATCCGGCCACCTCGGTTGCGGTCGCGGATCTCAAGGCGGTTGTGGACCTCTATCACGAAGAGGGTCTCGATGTCGCGGTGGCGTTCTCCGAAGGAGAGCTGCTCTTCCACAACCAGATAATGCCTCGGGAGAGCATTCTGTTCGATCAGCTCATCCGTGACATGTCCAGCCTCGGTGTTGGGAGCATCGAGATCACCAGAGGCGTTACTGCCGAAGAGCTGTCTCGAGTAGTGCCGCTGCTTTCGGCCGGAAGAACCGAGATCGAGGCTGCAGGCGGTATCGAGAAGATGCTAGCCGATGCTGGACTCACCCATGTGAGGGTTGGCGAGAGCCGCTCTCGGCGTCATGCCGACCAGATTGTGGACTACGAACAGGCCACCCACTCGTATCGGAGCGCGATCGGCCTCATGCGGGAGATGGACGGGCTCGTGCGCGAGAACCGGGGTATCGAGAGAGAAGCGATCGATGGCGTGGTAGAAGGTCTCGTAAGCAGCGTCTTAGGCAACCGCGAAGCGATGCTGGAGCTGTCGGGCCTGCGTAGCCACGACGAGTACACCTTCTATCACTCGGCGAACGTGGCTATTCTGTCGTTGGCCTTGGGCTCGAGAATCACCGACGACCACCGCTTCCTTTCTTCACTCGGGGTCGGATCACTCCTTCATGACGTGGGTAAGATGTGCGTGGATCTATCCATCCTGAATAAGGTCGGACCGTTGTCTTCGGACGAGTGGGAGGAGATGCAACGGCACCCGCAGAACGGTGTCAGGGTAGCGCTGCAGGTTCCTGGGCTCGACAAGTCGGCAATCGTCATGATTCTGGAACACCACGCGCGATATGACGGCACGGGCTATCCACCCATCGTCCCGAAGAGACCCCAGCACCTGACATCGCGTATAGTGGCAGTGGCCGATTCTTACGATGCGATGACGTCTCGTCGGTCCTACAGCGGAGCACGGCGGAACGATGAGGCGATGGCAATTCTGGCCAAGAGCGCAGGCAAAGCTCTCGATCCGGCGCTAGTTCGGCTCTTCGTGGGCTTGCTCGGCGTCTATCCGCCGCGCTCCGTGGTACGGTTAAGTGACGGAAGCACGGCGGTCGTGTGGCGCCCCAACGAATCCGAACCGCTTCGGCCCAAGGTCAAGGTCATCGCGGAACCGTCCGGGGCGATGATCGACCCTAGAGTGCTCGACCTGGCCGAGGAGGGCTCTCCGGCTATCGAGTGCGGGCTCGACCCCGCTGACACCAACGTTGACGCGAACGACTACGTGTGATCGTCATCCGGACGGGAAAGTCTCGACTGGCAACGAGTGAAGGACGTGTGACCCACAGTGTCTACAGGAACCCCGAATCGCCCTCGCACGCTCTCCATCGTCATACTGGCACTTCTATTCTTCGGCCTGCCCTTCGCGGTTTGGCTGTCGACGTTTCTGACGGACTACCTGTGGTTTGTCGACGTCGGGCAACGCGATGTCTTCGTCACCATTCTGGTCAGCAGGGTGGCCACGGGTGTGGCGTTCGGAATCGTAGTGTTCGCGCTACTCTATGTGAACGCGCGGATTGCACGGGCGATGGCGCCCAGAGCGATACTCACCTCAGTGAGTCAAGATGCCCCACCGCAGTTCGAGGAAGCTGTGATTCAACTGCGGAGCAAGGCGGGGCCGATAATCGACAAGATCGTGCTTTGGGGGTCGGTCGGTTTCGCATTCTTGATAGGTCTCGCCATGTCGGCGAATTGGGATGTGATGCGACTGGCACTGGCCGCAGTGCCTTTCGGCGAGTTCGATCCGCAGTTTGGACGCGAGATATCCTTCTACGTGTTCACGCTGCCGGCGCTGCGCGTGATAGCCGACTGGCTGACACCGACGCTCATCTTCGTTACGGTGTTCACCGCCGGCGTGCATCTCGTGGACGGAGCGATCCAGCCCTGGGCTCGGCTAAAGGGCTTCGCGCCGCATGTGAAAGGACACCTCTCGGTGCTCCTTGCCATGATCGTCGCCAGCAAGGCCTTCGATTACTACCTTAGGGTATTCGAGCTGAACTTCTCGCCTCGCGGGCAGGTGATCGGAGCTTCGTACACGGACATCAACGCTCAGATCCCCGCACTGCGCATATTGATGGCGATCGCGGTCGCCTCGACGATCGTGCTGCTCGTCAACATCCGCTACAGGGGCTGGCGTCTGCCGATCATCGCCCTCGGCGTGTGGATAGCTGCCTCGATAATCGTCGGGAACGTTTATCCGGGACTGGTGCAGCAGTTCAGGGTGGCCCCTAACGAAGTGGCGGCCGAAGAACCCTACATCGCCCGCAACATCGAGGCCACACGACGCGCCTTCGATATCGAGGACGTAGAGACGCGTCCGTATCCAGCTGCCGAGACGCTTACCGCCGAGGACGTGACCGCCAATCGCACCACTATCGACAACGTCAGGCTGTGGGATCCTAGGATCGCGGGCCAGACATACAGGCAGCTGCAGGTCATACGCACCTACTACGAGTTCGCAGATGTCGACATCGACCGCTACGAAATCGACGGGCGCATGCGCCAAGTACTCGTCTCCGCACGCGAGCTCGATACTTCTCAGCTAGCCGAGCAGGCGCAGACATGGCTCAACCAGCATCTCGTCTACACTCACGGTTACGGAATCGTGATCAGCCCGTCGAATGAGTCTGACGCTCGCGGGCTTCCCAACTTCTGGGTGGGCGACATCCCGCCCGAGTCGATCGAGGGGCTGGAGGTCGAGCAGCCGGCCGTCTACTTCGGCGAGATGACGGACGACTACGTCATCGTCAACACGGGGATTCCCGAGTTCGACTACCCCGTGGGCGAAAGCAGGGCAGAGACCATCTACGACGGGAAAGCCGGCGTTCAGGTGGGCTCGTTTCCTCGCCGAAGCGCTTTCGCTCTGCGCTTCGGAGCGCCACAGATAATATTCAGCCAATACATCGATTCCGACAGCCGCGTGCTTTTCGATCGAGACTTGCGCACCCGTTTGAGCAAGCTGGCTCCCTGGCTGTCGCTGGACAGCGATCCGTATCCGGCGCTCATAGACGGGCGCATCTTGTGGATACAGGATGCTTACACGGCCTCCAACCGATATCCGTATTCTGAGTACTTCCGTGGAGTCAACTACGTGCGCAACTCCGTCAAGGTCACGGTAGACGCTTACGACGGTACGACCACGTTGTGGGGATTCGATCCCGACGACCCGATTCTGCGGGCGTGGAGCTCGATATTCCCGGGCCTGATCGCCGACGAGGCCGACATCCCCGACGAGGTCCGTCGGCACTTCCGCTATCCCGAAGATCTCTTCAGTCTGCAGGCCGAAGCCTACAAGACCTATCACATGACCGATCCGCGCGACTTCTACAACAAAGAGGATGCATGGGAGCTGCCTGGTGAGCGAGAAGGCATACCGATGCAGCCATTTTACGTATTGATGCGTTTGCCCGGCGAGGCGGTAGAGGACTTCCACTTGATTCAGCCGTACACGCCACGTCAACGCAACAACATGATCGGCTGGATGTCGGCGAAATCCGACCCGGCCGATTATGGCAAGAGGATGGTATACACCTTCCCGCAGGGCCGAGTGATCTTAGGCCCCGAACAGGTAAGTGCCCGCATCAACCAAGACGACATCATCGCTCCGCAGCTCACGTTGTGGAGTCAGCGTGGCAGCGACGTGATTTTCGGCAACATGCTGGTAGTACCCCTGGAGGATTCAATCGTCTACGTCCAGCCGCTATACCTGCAAGCCGAGCAGACCGCCATCCCCGAACTCGTTCGCGTCCTGGTCATCTACGCCGACAAGGTCGAGATGGCCACCGATCTCGAGGCCGCGCTGCTGGCGGTGTTCGGGGAACGTCCTGATGACGTGACTGACGAACCACGCGACCCCGATCTGCCAGGACTGCCTGCCGATGCGGCCCGGGCCCAGGACCTCTACGAGCGAGCCATCGACGCGCAACGCGCGGGAGACTGGGGCGAGTACGGACGGCTCATCGAGGAGCTGGGACGCGTGCTGCGCGAACTCGCTGGACCGTTCGAGCCCGCGCCTTCGGCCGAGGATACGGTGGCGCCGTGAAGCGACTGCGCGCGTGAGGCGAGATCGCGCGCGTGAGGCGAGCGGCACTCGACCCTAGGCAACCGCTGCGCGCGCACGCCGGTCTCCATTTGGCAAGAACTGGCGCTTGCGAGCGGTTTCTGTTATAGTCGCGCCTTGTTGTTTCAGGATAGTCGCCTGCCAGGGCGTTGCGGCTGCAAGACGATCGGGGTAGCCGCGCGGACCGACGCCCGGGGCGTAAGCAAGAGCCCGATCGGATCGGCCGGGTCCGTGCCAAAAGAGGCGCGGGCGACCGAGAGTCTCTCACACAGGAGGTCCACGCCAACAGCATACTCGCATGCTAGCGGCATGAGGCGACGGCCGTTCGGCCCCCGTGCCCGTGCGAGGCAGCTACAACCGCTCCACCCGTTCGCAATCTTTCAAGGATTCTTTTGTGCCCGGATGCCTCCGCGCCCGTCGCCAGCAATGTCCCCGGACTCGGAGGTCCTAATTGAGTTACCACAAGAGGTTCGTCACACCGATGCTCACGGCTTGTGCCGTCATCGGGACTCTCGCTCTCACTACCGCGGCGCTATTTGCCACAGGAGTCGTTCCGGCAAACCATGCAGATGCCGCGCCCGCGGCCATCCGGTCGGATGACCTGGGGATCGGACCTAAGGTCGTCTCCTTAGAAGGCGCGCTCGACCCGGCAGACAAGGTTCCAGTCGCCGAAGAGGCCCAGAAGCCTGATACGATGACCACTGTGCAGGAGCGCGCCAAGGCGCCTCTGCCTAAGCCGAAACCCAAGCCGAAGCCCGCTTCGAGGCCTACGGCACCGGCAGCCGGGGCGTCCGCGCCCAGCAGGGCCACCGACACCACAGGCTGGCTGTCGGCGAAGGCTTCCTGGTACGGTCCCGGCTTTTACGGTCGCAATACCGCGAGCGGCGCCGTGCTCACGACCGACATGATGAACGTCGCACACCGGACACTCCCGTTCGGCACGCGCATCCAGTTCGAGTACAAGGGGCGCACCGCGACCGCCGTGGTCAACGATCGCGGCCCGTTCGTGGGCGGCCGCGTCTTCGATCTCGGTCCCGGTACCGCCGGCGCACTAGGGTTCTCAGGCGTCGGTACCGTGCGCTATCGGATTCTAGGCAGGTAGTTATTCGGTCTACAGGCGGCGCCGGTTCTCTCCGCGGGGGACCGGCGCTGCTGCTTTGGGGTACCTTTATACGTGTCGCGGCGGTTCTTCCCGTCGCCCCCGAGCCGACGGAGGTGTCTTGATGGCCGAAGAGCGCGGGACCGTCGGGGTCCCGGAGGAGCGCACTGTCATCGACGCTGCAGCCGACCTGTTGCAGACGGTTGTCGACTGGTTACGCGAAGAGGCGGAGGCGTTACTGCGCGATAAGATCACCTTGCCGCTGCAAAGGCTCGGCCTGACGGTCGCCTCGGCCTGGGCGGCCGCTTTCCTGCTGATCCTAGGAGTGTGCTTCATCGCGGTGGGCTTACTCCTATTGCTTGCCGAGTGGCTCACGTGGCCCGGGGCATTACTTGCTATAGGAGGCGTGCTGGTACTGGGGTCGGTGATATTCACCATCATCAAGATGAGGAGCATGCAGCGATGAGCGCCAAGAGCAGCAGGAGTCCCGAACGCACGCTGACGGTAGATGATGTAAGGCGCCGAGCCGAGGAAGTCCGCGATCTCGCGAAGGCCGAAGCTCGCAAGATCGCTGCGACGGATTCCGCGCAGATCGTAGCGTATGCGGTGGTAGGCGTGCTCGTGGTTGCCTCTGTTGCCTATTACCTCGGCACGCGGAAGTGCTCGTGCGGTGACATCCGAGCCGAGTGAGATCCTTACGATCGAGCGATTGAGCGTAGGGACGGAACGCGTCGAAGCCGTGGTGCGCGTGAACGACCCGGGTTTCATGCGGACATCAGCTGTGCCGGGTGTGGCCGAGGCTGTCCTTCGCGTGCTGCCGGGGCTCGCGCGCCACAGGTGTGAGTCCCGCTCTCCTCGCGGTGTCGTCGCCGAGATCGCCGACACGGAGACACCGCACCTTCTCGAGCACGTCGCTCTCGAGCTCATGGCCCTATGTGGTTCGCCGAGGGACCTGAA
>PWVH01000056.1 GCA_003563465.1 Coriobacteriaceae bacterium
GCGACACCGTGTCTGACACCGGGTTTGCACGAGGTGCCAGCCGTTCGTGGTGCCCGAAACGCATCCGCCGATACGGTCAGCCCTTCCCCAGAATCCTCTGACTTCACTCACCCCTCGGCTTGCGTGTGGCTGGGTTCCGTTTTCGTTTCGCTTAAGTGCCTAAGGGGGGAATCGTAGGGGCGTCCTTGCGACGGGAGTCGCATCACGGCGGAAGCGCACCGAGGGGCGTGATGTGGGCACTCGGCGAAAGGAGCATCCTATGCTCGGAGTCGTCCTATTGTACGTGGGAGCGGTGCTGTTCGTAAACGGCTTCACGCTGCTGGGGAAGGCGGACCCGAAGGGGTCTGCGATCATGAACTTCCTCACCGGTATCCTCACGCTGATTATCAACATCATCATCTTGGTCGTGAATGCGATCGGTGATGAGGATCCGACTCTGTTCTACGCGGCAGGGACCGGTCTGCTCTTCTCCTTCACTTATCTGTACGTGGGAGCCGTCAACTTGTTCGGACTCGATGGCCGGGGGCTTGGATGGTACTGCTTGTTCGTGGCGATCACTGCTCTGCCATCAGCCTATCTCGCCTTCGGTCCTGACCCCAGGTTCGGCGTGATCTGGTTGGGGTGGGCCTTCCTCTGGTTCGTGTACTTCCTTCTACTGGCCCTGGACATGAAGATCGTCAAGTTCGCCGGCTATGCGACGCTGGTGATAGCAGTCGTGACCGCTTGGATTCCTGGCTACCTGTTGCTCATCGACGTGTGGTAGGTCGCGCATCGCGCGCGCCATCAACTCTCGCAAGCCGACAAGAGAATGTCGGAAACGTTGGAAGGGGGGAGTGCCTGGTGAAGTTGGACACAACGGAGCCGCTCTATGCGGAGGTAGAAGACAGCGACATTGTGAGGTGACAAGTGTGAGACACGGTGATATCAGCTCAAGTGACAAGTACGTCGGTGTGGCAGTCGTCAACTACAAGATGCCTCGGCTGCACACGAAAAAGGAGATTCTCGACAACTGCCATGCGATCGCCGACTACATGACGGGGCTCAAGGTCGGTCTTCCGGGAATGGACCTCGTCATATTCCCCGAGTACAGCACGGAAGGGATTCTCTACGACTTCGACGAGATGATGGAGCTTTCGGCGACCATACCAGGTGAGGAGACCGAGATATTCGCGGACGCGTGCAGGAAGAACAAGGTCTGGGGAGTCTTCTCTCTCACAGGCGAGAAGCACGAAGACCATCCGAACAAGGTTCCCTACAACACGTTGATCCTCATGGACGACAAGGGCGAGATCGTGCAGAACTACCGCAAGATCATGCCGTGGGTCCCAATCGAGGGTTGGTATCCGGGCGGACCGACCCACGTGAGCACCGGACCGAAGGGACTCAAGATCAGCCTGATCATCTGCGACGACGGCAACTATCCTGAGATCTGGCGCGACTGCGCGATGCGCGGAGCCGAGCTCATCGTGCGCTGTCAGGGATACATGTATCCATCGAAGGAGCAGCAACGCATCATCGCCCAGGCTTCCGCATGGCAGAACGTCAGCTACGTGGCGGTGGCCAACGCTACCGGGTTCGACGGCGTGTACTCTTTCTTCGGGCACTCTGCGATCGTCGGATTCGACGGCCGAGTGCTTGGCGAGTGCGGCGAAGAGGAAATGGGCAACCAGTACGCCGAGCTGTCGGTGGATGCTATCCGGGATGCTCGCAAGAACTGGCAGTCCCAGAACCACCTGTTCAAGCTCTTGCACCGCGGCTACACGGGCAAGATCAACTCGGACGAGGGACCCGAGGGCGTAGCTGACTGCCCGTACGAGTTCTACCGCACGTGGGTCACCGATGCACAGAAGGCGCGGGAGAACGTAGAGTCATTCACCCGGGCGACGGCCGGCACGGCTGAATGCCCGATCAAGGGCATCCCTCATGAGGGTCGTGAGAAGGAGGCGGGCCGCTAGCTTAGGAACGATAGTCGCTAGGCTTTCGTACGTGAAGACGGCCCAGCAATCAGAGACGCGGAGGCATCGACGATGACTTACCTGTTCGACCACCGTGAGGTGGCCGCTCATCTTCACAAGCGCATCGTCGGCCAACAGGAGGCTCTCGAGCACATCGAGTCCGCCCTGACCATAGTCCAGGCGGGGATATCGGAGAGGGAGAAGCCCCTCTATACGGCACTCTTTCTCGGCCCGACTGGTGTTGGCAAGACCGAGACCGTCCGCGTCCTGTCAGAGGCCTTGTGCGGCGATGTCGAAGCACACTGCCGAGTGGACATGAACACGCTCACGCAGGAGCACTACGCGGCGTCGCTCGTCGGAGCTCCTCCCGGCTACGTAGGCAGCCGGGAGGAGTCCACTCTTCTCGAAAGAGACAAGGTCGAGGGTTCCTTCTACCGCCCAGGGCTCGTCTTGTTCGACGAGGTGGAGAAGGCTAGCGAGCCGGTGGTCCAGGCGCTGATGAACATCATGGACAACGGTCTGCTCGAACTGACGTCCGGGACCGCGAAGATCAGCTTCCGCAACACCATGATCTTCATGACCAGCAACATAGGGGCACGAGAAATCCAGGAATACGCGCACAACCGTCCGAGGTTCCTTGTGAGAAAGCTTCTCTACAACCTCAACCCCCACAACTGGGGAGAGGGCGACGCAGCCGTTCTCGGACGGATCATCGATAAGAAGCTGCATGCTCGTTTCTCACCGGAGTTCTTGAACCGGATCGACGA
>PWVH01000003.1 GCA_003563465.1 Coriobacteriaceae bacterium
AGACGAGATAGGCAATCCAAGCCGGCTCGAGGAGTCGGCTTTGTAGGTGTCAGCATTCATAAGAGCTGCACTCCAGACCTGGCGGCCCGGAGTCAGCGTAACCTGAACTCTAAGGAGCATTGACATGAACGACAAGGACTATCTAGAGATACTGAAGGCCTTGAGGCGTGCGGTCTATATGAGGCAGCTAGCCGTGCGGACGGGAAGCGCCCACGAGGCCAATTGGGAAGCGAAGAACAATCGAGTCAACTTCTCGAATGACAAGGAGAAGTGCAAGAAACAGCAGAACTACTGGTGGGCCAGGTCGGTGTACGCATTCGATGATCTCGGTATCCCGTACAAGGGGCCTAGGATGGACGCGAGATGGGCGCTGGCGTACCGCCGGCGCTTCTACATCGAGATAAACCACCCGAGGCTGAAGCGGTTGAACGACGTAATCGATCGCGTGCGCACGGGCATCCTTGAGCAGCTGGCAGAGGACGACTTTGACCAGCTATTCGAAACCGAAGAGGGTTTCAAGACAGGGAAGGCGCTCTTGCGGGCATTAGCCGAGCGGGATCTCCCTACTGTTGCCAGAATCGCTGAAGAGCACAATCAGATCAAGCGGTGTCTGAAGAACGAGCTAGCTATCACTGACGAAGAGCTCACTCTATGTCAGGACATTCCGTGTGAAGCTTGGGAAGCTCTTGGTGACGCAAGGGAAGAGTTTGGCGAGTTTCACGACATGCGTCGGAAGAATAGACCCTGATGGTCGAACTCTTCGAATGCATGGACTGCCTTCCACGACCGAGAAGGTCGCGGTCGTGGGCGGCAGAAACAGCGGCGAGACAGATTCAAGGTCTGGTCGTCGAGGCAGAGGCACCATAGAGTGCCGTGAGAGGGTTCATAAGGAGGATAGTACAAGGACAAAAGGGCCGAACCCGAGCCAAGGGACCGAACGCGGTCAGGCCGCCCATACTGCCTGAGCTCCCCATTGATTCCGAGATGTGACGACCTATCAGCTAAAGAGACTTGGCGGGGAGCCATCCGAATCGAACGCGCCAATATGGCGCAGCTTAGCGGGGCGCATAGCCCTGGATTGGATGGTTACCGCCAAATGTCTGCAAGTGATTCCAGGACGCCGTCGGCGTCAGAAACACCAACGAAGAACAGCTCGACATCGCCTGCCGTCTACAAAGGCGGGCTGGTAGATGCTAAGGAAGTGGCTTCGGTACTCGACGTCTCTTGTCATTGGGTGTATCGAGCCGTGAAAGAATACGGCATGCCGTCGTACCGCCTCGGTCGCTACGTGCGTTTCGATCTCGATGAGGTGCTCGAATGGGTGCGTGCCGGAAAAGCAAGTGTCTAGTGGTATGGGCGCCCTTCGGGCGCCTCACTACTGAAAGGAGTGCGAATGGCTGTTTCAAAGAAGCGCAGCGCAAAGAAAGGTACGGCGTACCGCGTGAGCGTGTACGACCCTCTCACACAGAAGACTAAGTGGGTGGGGACCTACTACGACAAACTTGAAGCCGAGCAGGCGGAGCTGAGCGCCCGAAAGAGCGTTCAAGCGGGTTTGTCCCCTGTGGGCGACAGGAACCCGAAGATCGCGGATCTCATCGAGAAGTGGCTTCTCTTCGCCAGGAGAGAGTCGACTCGCGAGGACTACACACGGAGTTCGAAGTTCTTCATCGAGTATGTCGGTGAACGCAGAGTCCGAACACTGCAGCCGGAGGATTTCCACCGGTTCGTCGCGTTCATGCAGGGCAAGAAGAAAAGCAATGGCGAGCCGTACTCCGCGAGGTTCGTCCGCAAGGTTGTCACGCAGTTCTACCAGTTGGTCAACTTCGCAGTCGAGCTGGGGTGTCTAGAGCGATCGCCTGCGCCAAAGATGAAGCGGTTGGCGCTTTCAGACGCACCTTCTGTTCGTAAGGTCAGGCTGACAAGCGAACAGGTACGCGCCCTGCTCGATGCAGCACCCTCTGAGTGGAGGGACTTGTTCATTGTGGCACTGGCTACTGGAGCGCGTCGAGGTGAACTCTTCAGTCTCACCTATGGGGCGATTCAGCGGGAGAAACTTACGATAGAGGTCCGGGACGCAAGTGTGGATGGAGGTTCCGGGGGTGCGAAGACGGCCGCCGCGATTCGCTCCATACCGGTGCATCCGGCTGTCATACAGGCGCTGGCCGACCGTAAGGTCAAGACGCGTTCCGAAGACGATGATCTGATCTTCCCGAACAAGGACGGCAACCGGATGTCGTACCCGAACTTCTACCAGAGAATCTGGAAGCCAACAGTCGAAAAGGCGGGACTCGAGGACCTACGCCTTCATGATCTGCGGAAAGCGTATGCGACACACCTGGCTGCGACAGGACGGACGCCCTCGTATCTCGAAGAGGTGATGGGTCACAGATCGTACTCAACGACGATGAAGTACTATACCAAGACCCCGGACGAGGAGGCCGATCGCGCTCGCCACGACTTGGAAGGGTGGATTGGTCGGGAGGACTCCGACGACGACAAAGTGCGGGCTGCATAGCGGAGTCTCAGCAGAAGTCTCAGCAAGAAACCTGTCTGGCAACAGGCGGGCGAAGGAAGCGCTTTGCCTGCCTGGTGTTTTCTATGGTGCCCCCGGCAGGAATCGAACCTGCGACACCAGGTTTAGGAAACCTGTGCTCTATCCCCTGAGCTACGGAGGCATTTCGGTCAAAGTGCCTG
>PWVH01000088.1 GCA_003563465.1 Coriobacteriaceae bacterium
GTGGGCACGATCTCTATGGTGTGGGTGCCGTGGGGGAGTACGGGCGACTCCCAGACCCGGTATCTCCAGCCCGTGTTCTGACCGGGCTGCAGGGCCTGGCTTACCACCGTTCCCTGACGGATGCCGTTTATGTAGACGCGCGCCCTTCCGTACGAGTTGGTCCTAGGCCCTATCCAGGCGATGCGAGTGCCCGTGAACTCGGCCTCGAAGTGCGCGTTGGTCCAGCGCGAGTAGTGGTAGCCGCGGTTAATGTACGCCGAGTTCGATCCGTAGATCCAAGGGCCGGAAAACGTGCCTTGCGTCTCGTCTATGCGGATGCCTCCGCCGGCCGGCTCCTCTCCGTCGACCTCGAAGTAGTCGATCACGACGATGGTCGACGTCGAGGCGTCGTTCTTCTGGCCTTCGACGCGTATCTCTAAGGTGTGCTGCTTATCCTCCAGCCCGTCAGCTGAGAAGAGCTCGAAGTTAAGGCCCTTGTCGTCAGAAGAGGCGTAGCAGTCGACCGTCTCTACGAAGACGCCGTCTATGTAGACGTCTGCCATGCCGTAGTTTGGCTGCATAGGTCCGTACCATCGGACCGCGGTGCCGGTGAAGCGCAGCTCAAGGGCTGTTTCCGCCCAGCGCCCGTACACGTAGCCGTCGTCTGAGTAGGCGGAGTTGTAGCCGGTGACGAAGCGGTCGAAGGTAACCCCTGCGTCGTGGTGGTGGATTGTGAGGGTGTCGTAGGGCGGCTCCGAATCCTCGTACTCGTGATATCCCATATCCGGCGCGGCGGTGCCGTCCCCGTTTCCATCTATGGGACGCGGGGTGCCGAAGAAGTCCTGTACGGTGTACTCGGCCGGATCCGCAGTGTCGATGCAAGGCGAGCCTTCGGCGAGCCGGTAGTCGCGATCGAGGGGCGCCGAGAACAGGGGATCTGCGTGAATCACACCGTCGCCAACGACGTTGCCGCTTCCCTCCAAGTCAGAATCTTCGGTGCAGGAGTAATCGATAGCCGAAGCCCCGCGTACGTCCTCATTCTCGTGACCCCAAACGACGCTGTTGTGAAGCGTCACCTCGCGGCCCGTCCCGTCCGCGTCGATACCGTGCCACTCGGGTGCCACGTTGTCGGCCACGGTACTGTTGCGGAAGTGCACGATCATGTTCGACCCGCGCACGGCACCGCCCCTGATGGCTGCCTCGTTCCCGGCGATCAGGCAGTCCTCGAGCGTCGCCTGCGACTGAGCGAAGAACACTCCGCCGCCGGCACCAGAGGTCGCGACGTTGTCTACGAAGGCAGTGCGCGTAATAGTGGGGTTGTGGCCATGGAGAAATGCGCCGCCGCCGTGGAGCGCACGGTTCGCCTCGATCGTCGTCTCCGCGATCGATACTACGGAACCCGAGCTCGTGGCGAAGTACAAGCCCCCGCCTCCTTGGGCGCCGGAGGTGGATTCGTTGCCGCTCACGGTGCATCCGGTGAGCGTGATCCCGTGTGTGGTGAGCGACGCGATGCCGCCCCCGTTTCCGGTGGCCGTGTTCCCTTCGACCGTGCACGCTTCGATCTCGACGTATGTATGGTTGTTGGAGAACACCCCTCCGCCGTCCCGGGCGATGTTGTCGCGTATGACGCAGTCGGCGATGTAGGGTCTTGCGACCGCGTCGTCCGCCCCTTGCACGTAGATGCCGCCTCCGATCCCATCGGGAGGTGCGGCGCTGTTGCTCTCGATGACGCTCTCGGTCACCCGCGGCCAACCGAAAAGCTCCCCGCCGCTGGTGCGCAGAATCGCGATGCCGGCACCGGTCCCGGCACCGCCCGTAATCGTGAAACCGCTGATCTCGGTGCCGGAGACAGGCTCTTCGATCCTTACTACACCGTTCGCGCCGTCGCCCTGAATCGTCGTGCCCTCGGCACCGTCGGTACTCGCGAGCGTGACTCCGGGAGTGAGAAGAAGCGGAAAGCTCTCCTCGGAATCGGACGAGTACGTACCGGGACCCACCAGGACCGTGTCTCCCTCTGAGGCCTGCTCCAGCGCGTACTCGATAGTACGGAAGGGTGCGCCTTCAGTTCCGGGATTCGCGTTGTCACCGCTCACGCTCACGTACCAAGTGTCCCCGACAGCAAGCGCTCGATGAAGACCCGTGGTGCCCCCCAGAAGAAGCAGGCACCCGATGAGGACGCCTGTGATCCCTCTCGAGACTCGTCTCATGCCATCTCCCCCTGCCGATACATGTGCAGGCATCTTGACCGTCGCGTATGCCGGCGCTCGTCCATTGCAGGGCCGATGTGCCCTGCCCGCATCATAGCAGCGAGCTGCCCAATCTTGCGCCGTCTACGCTCCTATTTCCGTGACACGTGTCACGTGGCCGTAGCGCATAGCGAACTCCCGACTCCGGCGGCCCAGCTCTCCTGTGCCATGACGGCAGGGAGGAGAGCTAGAGGCCGTGAGACACGGGTACGTTGTACTGGGATGAGATCACCCAAGCTGCCAGGTATGACCCAGGAGTGAAGATCGGCGCACCCGCACGCCGACTCGGCGAATCACTCAGCGCTACCGGCGCGTTACGAAAGGCCCGAAGAACGCAGGGTGTGATGCGGGCGTACCGTGCGGCACGAAGGTCACGCGATCGCCCGGTCTAACGATCGCGTCCAAGCCAGACACGACGTAGTTGTGGAAGACTCCCTCGATCCTGTCGACAGGCAGCTCGAGCGCCGCAGCAAGATCGACGGCCCTGGTGCCCGTTTCCGGGACCTCCACGCTCACAGTGGTAGGCAGTCCCCGCTCCTTGCGGAACGTATCGAGGAACGCAATCATGCGGACGGTGACACTGGGCGTGCTCTGCATCAGAGTCTCCTTGGGTTCGCCGCGGCATCGCGCTGTTGCGCCGGTCCATGAACCCATGATGCATGCACGTGTGAGGCGCGGCATTGACTTCGCTCAAGTGCGCCCCTCCACGCACCTTCGCCGTTTACCGCGAGCAGGACCGAGGAATCCGCGTCCTCGAGCCCGACCCGGCTAACTCGGTCCTGCTTCTTACGACTTGGCTACTCGCTGACTACGTTCGCGCCCTCCCACAGGCCGTCGAGTGCCTCATCTTCTGGTCAGCTGACGTCAAAGCGGTCGAGGTTCATCACCTTGTTCCACGCTGCTACGAAGTCGTGCACGAACTTCTCCTGGGAGTCCTCACATCCGTAGACCTCCGCGAGTGCCCGGAGTTGGGAGTTCGAACCGAAGATCAGATCGACACGGGTGCCGGACCACTTCAGTTCGCCAGTCTCGCGATCGCGACCCTCGAACACCTCTCCGTTTTCCGAGGTCGGCGTCCACTCCGTGTCCATGGCCAGCAGGTTCATGAAGAAGTCATTGGTGAGCATCTCCGGACGGTCGGTGAAGACGCCGTGCTTCGATCCTTCGAAGTTGGCGTTCAGGACACGCATTCCTCCGATAAGGACCGTCATCTCGGGAGCGGTGAGCGTCAGCAGCTGCGCGCGGTCGAGCAGCAGCTCCTCCGACGACACGGAGTACTTCGCCTTGAGGTAGTTGCGAAAGCCGTCTGCGACCGGCTCCAGAACGGAGAACGACTCCACGTCGGTCTGCTCCTGCGACGCGTCCGTGCGTCCCGGGGTGAACGGAACCGTCACGTCGTGACCGGCACTGCGCGCGGCCTGCTCGACGCCCGCGCACCCACCCAGAACGATCAGGTCGGCGAGCGAGACCTTCTTGCCGCCAGACTGCGCCTCGTTGAACTCCTTCTGGATACCCTCAAGAGTTTCGAGCACCTTCGCGAGCTGCTCGGGCTCGTTGACCTCCCAGTCATTCTGCGGCTCCAGACGTATCCGTGCCCCGTTCGCCCCGCCGCGCATGTCCGAGCCGCGGAACGTCGACGCCGAGGCCCAGGCGGCCGAGACCAGCTGCGAGACTGACAGGCCCGAAGCGAGAATCCTCTCTTTGAGCGCGGCGATGTCCTGCTCGTCGACGAGTTCGTGCTCGACCGCGGGTACCGGGTCCTGCCAGAGTAGCTGCTCCTCCGGAACTTCCGGACCGAGATAGCGCGAGCGAGGTCCCATGTCGCGGTGGGTGAGCTTGAACCACGCCCGGGCAAAGGCATCTGCAAACTCCTCGGGGTTCTCCAGGTACCGCCGCGAGATCGGCTCGTAGATCGGGTCGAAGCGAAGCGAGAGATCGGCCGTGGTCATCATGGGCCGGTGCTTCTTCGATGGGTCGAACGCGTCGACCACCATGTCCTCTTCGTCCACGTCTTTGGCGAGCCACTGATGCGCACCGGCCGGGCTCTTGACCAGCTCCCACTCGTACTTGAACAGAACTTGCAGATAGCCCATGTCCCACTTGTCCGGGTTGGGCTTCCAGGCGCCCTCGATGCCGCTCGTGATCGCATCGGGGCCCTTGCCGCTGCGAAAGCTGCTCTTCCAGCCGAGTCCCTGCTCCTCGATGGGGGCGGCCTCAGGCTCCGGCCCGACGTGTGCTGCATCGCCCGCGCCATGGCACTTGCCGAAGGTATGACCGCCGGCGACGAGCGCGACGGTCTCTTCGTCGTTCATGGCCATACGCCCGAAGGTTTCCCGCACGTCGCGACCGGAAGCGACCGGGTCCGGGTTGCCGTCAGGCCCTTCCGGGTTCACGTAGATGAGACCCATCTGCACCGCCGCAAGCGGGTTCTCGAGTTCCCGGTCGCCGGAGTAGCGCTCGTCACCGAGCCACTCGGCCTCGGATCCCCAGTAGATGTCCTGCTCCGGCTCCCAGATGTCCTCTCGCCCTCCGGCGAAGCCGAAGGTCTGGAATCCCATCGACTCGAGAGCGCAGTTGCCAGCGAGGATCATCAGGTCTGCCCAGGAGATCTTGCGGCCGTACTTCTGCTTGATCGGCCAGAGCAGACGTCGCGCCTTGTCGAGGTTCGCGTTGTCGGGCCAGCTGCTGAGCGGTGCGAAGCGCTGCGATCCCGACCCCCCGCCGCCACGGCCGTCGCCCATGCGGTAGGTGCCTGCGCTGTGCCACGCCATTCGGATGAAGAGCCCGCCGTAGTGGCCGTAGTCGGCCGGCCACCACTCCTGCGAGTCGGTCATCAGCGCGTAGAGATCCTTCTTCACGGCCTCCAGATCGAGGCTCTCGAACTCCTCGGCGTAGTCGAACTCCTCGCCCATCGGGTCGCCCGCTGGCGGGTTCTGATGCAGTATGCCGAGGTTCAACTGGTTCGGCCACCAGTCCCTGTTCGACGTCCCGCGACCGGTCGTAACCGGCTGACCCATGCCCGTCACCGGGCATTTGCTGTCTTCGCTCATGTTACGTGCTCCTTTCCCTGGTTCCCCTCTTGTATTCGTCGCCACGAGTGCTGACCGATGTGGTCGGCGTCTTCAAGTCGCTCGCACTCCGTGCATACCCCCCGCAGTCGGACCTCCACGTCCTCGACTCTGCCGATTCCTGTGGTCGCTGCAGACGCTCGGATCGCGTCGAGGCCATCATCGACTACGTCCCGCGCAATTCCGCATCGCGTGCATACGAAGTGATGATGGTGGTCGACGTTGGCGTCGTACCTCGCAGGCCCGGGAGTGAGTGCGGTCCGCCTGATGCACCCGAGCTCGACCAGAGTGGCTATCGTACGGTACACGGTGTCCAGCGAGATCGTGGGAATCCGGGTGCTTACGTTTCTGAAGACGTGCTCCACGTCCGGATGATCATCGGCCGAGGCGATCTCTCGCACGACCTCGATCCGCTGGTGGGTCAGCCTCATCCCCCGTCCGCGGAGCGCGTCCTTGATCAGCTCTACCCGACGCTCTACTTCGGCTGGCGCGACCGGCATGATACCTCCTAATCGATGTAAGGTTCTTATCCAAGAAGGAGTCTTGATAAACACACCAGCCGAGTGACCGCGCCAGGGTATGGGCATCAACCCATTCGGCCTAGCCCGGAATGAGCACGTTCGCGAACACGAGCCACGCCAGCAGTGACTTGGCGGTGAGGCTCAAGAACACGTAGGTGGCCTCACCGAAGAGGTAGTCCTTCCACTTCCCTACCGGCTTGTACTGGAGGACCTGGTTCACCGCGAAGCTGTTGAAGAACACGAACATCGACACGAAAATCCAGTACACGAAGCTCGGGGTGAGGTCGCTTGAGCCCGGTCCCCACAGGTACGCTCCGATCGCGATCCACGGGAAGATGCCGGCGATACAGCCGAAGATGAACGCGGTCCAGTTGGGATTACCAGGCTGCTCATCGCCGAGGCTCGCGAGCGGCACCGGCAACTGGCGGGCTACACGCCGGCAGAGGAGATCGCGAAGGCTGCCGAGCTCAAGGAGCAGGGCTCGCTCACTGAGGAGGAGTTCGCCGAAATCAAGCGGCGCGCGCTGACGTAGGACACGCATCCGCTCCGCACGTGTGATGACGACCCGCCGTAGTCTGAGGCGGGTCGTCTTCGACTACCATCGGCCAACGGGCAGCAGATAGAGCGGTGCCTCGTCGCCCTCGAGTCCGAGGACCTTGGCGACCCAGTCGTCGTCGAGCGCACCCACCGGGAAAGTGACCAAGCCTAGTGCGTGTCCAGCGCTGCCGACGTGACCTGACTGTTGTTGTGCCACTCGCTTATCACCCCGTGGTCTGTCGTGACCATGGTAGTCCTGCTGGTGTCGCCCGCACCGCTACGCACCCGGCTCGTCTGCCGGCTCGGGAGTCTCACACTTGGTCGCAGTTCATACTACCGCAGACGGGAACAGCGGGACATTGACAGGCTCGAGCACCAATAGTATGGGCTGTCGGCGTACCTTGCTGAGGTTGGCGCACCAGACAAAGCCGACAGTAAGAATGCGACGACGACGGCTTCGGCCCAGAGCCCGTGCAGGAGGACCCGGCTGCGCACACGAGTTGGTGCGAACGCACGGGCGTGCACTCGAAAACCCGCACCTCACGTTCGAGGAGCGGATGTCGTTGCGTTCGCATCTGGCGGGCAGCGAGAGGCCGAACCCTCGAGCCCCCGGGGTAACCGGTCTGACGGCTCTCGAGGTGAGCTGCGGCGCTACTGGCGCTCTTCCACTGGGATGAGGACCTCGTTGCGCCGGATGAAGCCAGGCTTCCAGGGAGCGGGGTGCTAGGCGACCTCCGGCTTGCCGACCGTGACGTACCCCTCTCGCTCGATCCACCTGATTCCGAACAGACCGGAAGGACCCAGGCTCTTATCAACTCATTTCGAGTAGATATCTAATCGCAATTGGTTGATATATACTTGTTTGTGGCAGACTCTTGCGAGGCACTCGAGAGGAGCTTGGCGATGACCCCCGTGCTTGAAGCAATATTCGCAAGCCGCTCCGCAGCACGAACCCTGTTGTTCTTGCAGGCTTACGGGTCCGGTCACGCTTCGCAAATAGCCAAGACCTACTCCGTGCCGCTGAACCCCATATACCTGCAGCTGCGCCGCCTCGAGGCGAACGGTGTGCTCGTCAGTAGGACCGTGGGCCGAACACGCGTGTTCGAGTTCAACCCGCGAAGCCCCACGGTCCGCAACCTCCGCGAGTTTCTGACCTCGGAACTAGAACTGCTCCCCGATGAGGAGATCAAGAAGTACTACCGCCAGCGGCGTCGACCGCGCCGAACCGGCAAGCAGCTGTAGACGATGGGAGCGATCAACGCGGACACATCACCGGAGCAGCTCGCAGCGATTGTCAGCCAGGCGCTCGAGCGTGCGGGCATCAAGGCCACTCTGTATGGCGGAGGGGCAGTCGTGCTCTACAGTCACAACGAGTACGAGAGCTACGACCTAGACTTCATCACCAGCGCTCCGGTTGCGGCAATCGCTGGGGCGGTCTCGCCGCTCGGTTTTGAGCACGTTCCCGGGATGCGCCAGTTCGAACACCCCGAAACCGACTACTACCTCGAGTTCCCGCCAGGGCCGTTGGCTTTCGGCGAGACGGTGATCTCATACGATGAGGCCGTGACGATGCAGATGGAGTACGGTCCGATCCGGATCGTCACGCCGACCCAAAGCGTAATGGATCGATTGTCCGCGTACGTGCACTGGAACGACAACCAGGCGTTCGATCAAGCGGTCATGGTCGCCCGGCGGCAGCCCATCATCTGGCACGAACTCTCTGAGTGGGCGCGTCGAGAGGGCATGGATGATGATTTCGTCGACGGGTTCAAGCGTCGGGTTGAGAAGTCATGAAACACACGAGCGGTCCGGATGAGACACACGCTCGCCCCTCATGTTTGAGGAGCGGATGTCGTTGCGTTCGCATCTGGCGGGCAGCGAGAGGCCGAACCCTCGAGCCCCCGGGGTAACCGGACTAACGGTCTTCGAGTTCGTAGGAGATTGCGTCCCCGGGGTCGTCAAGCGTTGTCTGGCAACGTTCAGCACGGACGATTCTGGGCCTTCGCCACGTCTGACGCCGTCCAGATACCCACAGGCGCATCCACCAGGTGGTACTCTCTACGGGATTCTCGACTGCGAGACCGACGGCGTGGTCACCGACATATAGCCGACTGGTCACCTGCTGAGCCCTCTGCCAAGCTTCAATGGAGTCTGATGGGGACCCGCGAGACCGTCACAGCATCCACTAGCTGGCCCGGCTCCGTCCGAGGTCGGGCGGAGCATGCGCTCGCTTCCGCACTCATCTGCCTTGCACTGTTGCTCTCAGCACATATCTCGCCCGCTGCCGCCCCCGCAGTGCTCCTCGAGACCGACGAGATTGGCGGAACCCCTCTCAGCGTATCGGGTCTTCACGCTCACGCCCCCGATGTGGATGCGGCATCCGGGATGGTAATCGGGCCCGATGGGCGCGTACTCTGGGCTCGCGACACCTCCGCTCGGCGATCGGTGGCCAGCACCACCAAGATCATGACCGCTCTCGTCGTCCTCGAGCGCTCGAACCTCGATGATGTCGTCACCGTATCCGAAGCCGCAAGCCGCGCCGAGTATGCCACCGGACTCGAGCCCGGCGAGCGTCGCACCGTGCGCGAGCTGCTCGAACTCGCACTCGTCGCGTCCTCGAACGACGCGGCGACCGCCCTCGCTGAGCATGTTGGAGGCGACGTCGCCGGCTTCGCCGCAATGATGAACGCGCGAGCTGTCGAAGCGGGCCTCAGCGGCACGCGTTTCGCCAATCCTCACGGACTGGACGCCGATGGACACTACAGCTGTGCGGACGACGTCGCCGAACTCTCTCGCTTAGCAATGGAGCTTGCGGAGTACCGCCGGATGATGGCGCTGGAGAGCGTGACGTTGCCGGCATTCGGCAAGCGTACCGAGCCACGCACGATCGAGAACACCAATCGTCTCCTCGGTGAATACCATGGCCTTTTCGGCGGCAAGACAGGCTTCACCAACAAGGCCAAGTACTGCTTCGCAGGAACGGCAGAGCGCGACGGCATCGCTCTGTGGACGATTGTGCTGGGCGCTCGAAACAGCGATGCTCGCTTCGCCGAGGCGTCGCGCCTTTTTGACTGGGGCTTCGAGCACCTGACCGTTCGCACCATCGCCACAAAGACCGGGACCGTCTCGGCGGTGCCTCTCGCCCAGAATCTGGCCCGTAGTGTCGACGTGCGCTTCGCAGAGACGAGCGAGACCGCGGTCTTCGCCTTAGACGGCCTGATCGTCCGTGAGGTCGAGACCGTGCCCGCTGTCGACGTGCCCGTCTTCGAAGGCCAGCCTCTTGGAGAGGTCACGCTTAAGCAGGGCGAGCGGGTTCTTGCGACCCTGCTCGCCGTCGCCGCCGAAGATGTCGCATCCGCCGAGGAGACCGTGGGGCTGGTTCCCGTGTCCGACTACCTCGACCGCACGGTGCTCGCACGAGCCACCGGCGACCCGATCGAGGTCCCGGAATTCGACCCCGACCGGACGGTGGAGCGCAGCATCCGCCTCGATCCGCAGGTTGCTGCGCCGGTTGCGATCGGCGATCCGGTCGGCACGATCACCTACACGCAGAACGGGACGGTGATCGTCGAGGTGCCTGTTGTAGCCGCCGAGGAGATCGCGGCTCCGGGACTGCTCGAGCGTGCCGGTATATGGCTAGAACGTGCGTATCGTTGGATCACCGGACGATCTACGACACCGCTACCGGAGATAGTGCTCGACTGAATACGAATCCTCGTCGTCGGCGCCGTTCGTCGCCAGTCCCCGGCGCAGGATCACTCCCTGGTCTCCGACCGCCCAGCCGAGTATGCGCATCAAGATGGCGGGGTGTTCATGCTAGCATGAGGCTTCAGTTGTTTCGGAATTGGAATGGGGAGGGCATGCCGGATTCATTCCCTGTCATTCTCGTGATCGGCGTTCTCGCGGCGATAATAGCGGTTGTCGTCGCCAAGCTGCGCAGCAAGTAGGTACGCCGGGCATTCAGGATGGTGACTTCCTTGAGGACAGGCCGCTCGTTGGCCGCGCCCTGTGTGCGCCCTCTCGCTCAGCCGTGATGGTTCGCTACTCCATGACCCGCAGCGTGCTCGGAAC
>PWVH01000100.1 GCA_003563465.1 Coriobacteriaceae bacterium
AGATGGCTGAATCCAGCTTACGGGGATTACGATCAGCACAATACTCGGGAGCTGATGACCATCCTGCGGAGTCTTGAGCGAGAAGCCGGGGTTTTCGACCGCACGAGCATACCAGGATCATTCCTCCTCCGAACCCGGCGCTTGGGTCCGCTGTACGACGTGTGGAGTCGGTATGTACGCTTGCCAATCGGCCTGTCACGGTTGTTGAACAGGATAGCAAGAGGACGCTGAATGGCATCTCTCAGAACTAAGCTGCGCAAGCTGATCCGAAGGTTCCCGATTCTGCGTCGTGTTCTTCGCTCACTCTATCGGTCATTCCAGTATCGGACAGCGTATCTTCTGGGTCGCTGCCGCCAAACACGGCTGACGGTCATAGAGGTCGATCCCCAGGACATCGAATACACAGTCGCGCAGGATGACCCCACCCTTGCCGGAAACGCCGTTTGGCATTTCGGAACCGTTGCTGGCGGCGACTGGGATCTGAACGGTCATCCAATCAACGAGCACGGCGACGTGTACACCATATTGGAGAAGCGTGTCAAGCAAGGTATGGCTTTCTGTGACATAGACGAGTTCCAAGATCATCTCCGGAGAATCGACACCGGAAAGATCGTGGATAGCTGTGCCTCGCACGAAGAGTACTACGCACGCTGGCAAGCGATCGAGCAGCTGTATTGTGCAATCGAAGCTGAGGGCTACAGACGCCAGCAGGACTTGGAGACAAAGAACCCCCTTGACGAGATTCGAGTACAGATCGGCCGAAGGGGTGAGCTACTCTTCGAGGAGGGAGTGCATCGCTTAGCAATTGCCCAACTACTCCAGCTTGAACGTGTACCGGTCATTGTCACGCGCCGGCATAAGGATTGGGCAGATCTTCGCCGGGATGTGATACGCATCGCCGTACAGAGGGGTTTCGTACACCAACCTTTCAACCATCCTGATCTCGACACGATACCGCGCATCTACGGCAATGAGCTGCACGATCAGGCTGCGTACGGTAACGACAGGTGGACCCTCATCAAGGAAAGCCTGCCGGTTTCCACGGGGTCTGTACTCGATATTGGCGCCTACTTCGGCTACTTCGCGCACCGATTTGAGACCCTGGGATTCGAGTGCTACGCCCTCGAACCGGATCCTCAGAATCTGGCAGTGCTCAGAAGATGGCGCGACATCAGGGGGATGGGATTCACGGTCTGGCCAGAAAGCCTATGCAGCATCCGCCAGTTCGACTTCGACGTCGTCTTAGCACTCAACATCTTCCACCATCTGGTCATAACAAAGCAACAGCACGACCAGCTTGTCGACTTCCTCCGACAGGTGCGGTGTCAGGCGATGTATTTCGAACCAGGGGAGAGTTCATCGGAAGCGTATAGACCCTTCACCGAGCGCGAGTTCGTCACGTTCGTCCTGGACAACAGCAGGCTGACCCGCGCTCGGCAACTTGGCCGCGCCAGGGAAGGGCGAAACGTGTACGTGCTCACGCCGTGACACCCAGCTTCATTGAGAGGTCCCTATGCGTCTACTGGTTCTGGCGCCACGCCTTCCATACCCGCCAACCCGCGGTGACCGCCTTCGCGCCTTTCACCTGATCGAACACTTCTCACGTGAGCACGAACTGCATCTACTATCGTTCATCGCAGATGAGTCGGCCCGGGCCCACCTTTCCGCCCTCCGCCAGTACTGCGAGGAGGTCCAGGTGGTGCTCTTCAGACGGAGGCAATCCGTCCTCAGCGTCGCAGCGAACGTGTGGCGCCGCCAGCCATTACAGGCGCTCTACTATCGCTCGCGAGCGATGCAGCGGCTTGTCGACGAGGTACTTGGCACACGGCGCTTTGATGCTGCCTACGTTCATCTGTTTCGCATGGCCCCCTACGTAGTTAACCGCCATCAGCTCTACCGTATCATCGACCTCACCGACGTCATCTCAAAGGAGATCGGGCGCTCCCTGGCTTATCGGAAGCCGATATCCCGCTTCATCTACTCTATCGAACGGCCACGTATCCACCGATACGAGCGCTGGGTCGCGGAGGCCTTTGAAGAGACATGGCTCATCTCGGAGGCCGATCGAGAGGCGCTGACAGCCGACTGCCCAAGGGCAAACATACAGGTGGTCACCAACGGCGTCGACACAGACCATCTCCACCCCACGGGTGAGCCCCCCGAACCGGACAGCATCATCTTCGTGGGGCACATGGGCGTGCCCCACAACATCGACGCGGTGACGCATTTCGTTCACGACATCCTGCCGCTCGTTAACCGGCAGGTCCCCAAGGCCACGTTACGCATCGTAGGCGCGGACCCTGCCACCGAGGTCAAGGAGCTGGGCAACCGCCCGGGTGTGAAGGTCACAGGCTTCGCCCCGGATCTGAACGCGGCACTTAACCGCGCTGCCGTGTTTGTGGCTCCACTACGCTTCGCCGCCGGCGTGCAGAACAAAGTGCTCGAGGCCATGGCGGCCGGCCGACCTGTAGTGACCACCACCATCGTCAACGAGGGGCTCCGGGCGAAGCCCGGTCGCGATCTCCTAGTCGCCGACGACGTGCCGGACATTGCGCGGCACGTTGTCACGTTGCTCCGCGACGAGAGCTTGCGACAAGCCATCGGCCAATCCGCACGCGACTTCGTTCGCAAGAAGTACACGTGGGAGC
>PWVH01000115.1 GCA_003563465.1 Coriobacteriaceae bacterium
CCGTCGGCTGCCTTGCTTTCTCGCCTACTCGTCTGTCTTGCGCAGCGAGTGCGGCCTAGTTGTATTCGTAGGCCAGGTAGAATCGTACGGTAGTGCCTTTCGGAACGAGTTCTCCGGCGCGCGGGGATTGGCTGTAGACGTAGCCCCACGGATAATCGAGCCTGGAGAGATCTATGCCCACGGCTTCGGATCCATGGACCCAAATGTCACTCGGTACCAAGCCCTCGCGCCGCAGGACCGCTTTGACGTTATCCGCTGTCATGTTGTACACACTTGGAACCCTGACCATCTCCACACCGCTCGACACGGTAAGCGCGACTGTGGCCCCAGGCTGTGCCTCCCCGCTAGACGGATTCTGTGCGATGACCGTGCCCCTCTCAGCACTGTTCGACGCCTCTTCAGATGTCACCTCGAATCCCGCAGCCTGCAAGACCTCTGTGGCCTCAGACTCGGACTTGCCGATCACATCTGGCACCGCGATAGGCTGTGGCCCTGCACTGACAACGAGCGCGACCTTCGTGTCTCGCTGAGCTTCGACGCTTGCACTGGGTTCTTGAGAGATGACCAGTCCCGCCTCAAGGACAGCGTCGTAGTCTTCCGTGACATCACCCAACACGAGTCCTGCTGCCAGGAGCATTGCCTCTGCGTCCTCAAGTTCAAGACCGCCTACGTCAGGTGTCGCAACCGGGGCTGGACCGGCGACCAAGAGGTCTACGACAGCGCCTTCGGGGGCACGCCTGCCCGCCTCGGGATCCTGCGCTACCACGGCACCAGGTGCACCCTCCGCGTCCTCGTCGTAGGTGACCTCGCCTAGCGCGAAGCCCGCGGCCTCGATAGCCTCGGTGGCCTGGGCAACGGTGCGTCCCGAAAGATCGGGCACGGGGGTTGTCGTGGAGAGATACCATGTCGCGGCGCCTGCGAGGGCAACGACGGCCGCGACTATAGCGACGAGCAGCCACTTGCGATTCCCTGGCCGCTTCGGTTCTTTCTCTGGCGTATCGGTTCCCTCCACCGCGCTTGCCTCGTCAGTGTCTGCGACCGGTTGCTCGGCCTCCGTCTTGAGAGGCGTGCCGCACTCTGGACAGAACTTGGGGTCGCCTTCGTACTGATCGCTACACTCAGGACACTTCTTCATCAGTCCTCCCCGACGCCGCCTCGTGGTCACGAACGTAGGCGACACCGTGCTCGTCGAGCCATGCTGCGACGGCCTCGGGGTCGAGCAACTCTGGCAGAGCTGCTACCTTGTGCCGCTCAAGCACCTCTCTCCTCCTCGCCTTCCGGCCAGACGAAACTGCTCACCGATCTGATCTTGTTTCGATACTGCGAGAACGCACTCGCAGCAGGGTCCTTGCCTTTGAAGCCCTTTCGCATCTCTGGCGGGAGAGCGTCGAAGAGCTTCTGCTTGCCTTTCACGCCCGCCTTCTTGAGATCGTGGTAGGCGAGCACGAAGTCCACCGTGTCAGCCTGTAGACGGGGCGGCTTCAGGTCCGCAGATGGCCTAGCTTCCTGAAGAGCCTTGGCGACGGCGTTCGGGTCAGCCCACCTAGAGACGCGAACATCGATGTAGGACGCACGAGGGTGGTTATAGCGGATCATACGCAGATACGGGATGCTCAAGGGTTTGCCGCACATCAAGTAGTCAACAGCCGCCCTCTCGCCGCATCCTAGGTCCCAGTCCATATGCCTGGCCTGCACCTTGAGATCCACAAGCGGGCTTGAAACGAGCATCTGCCGCCACTTGGCGAGTTCCCTTGCCTCAAGTGCCTCTAGATACTCTACCTCACTCCTGAATCCTTCAGACTCGCTCGACTCACGTAGCAGGTCGCGAGCCTCACGAGGAAGGTACGAATCCCACACGGGCCATTGGAAAAAGAAGTTGGGCGTGGAGAGGTCGAGGGGATCAAGCTTCCTGACGCCCAGCTCCTCCATGACGGCGTCGTCACCCCTGAATCGATTGAACAGCCGCGTAAGGCCGTCCGGAGGAACCGGTTCACAAAGGTCGAACGCGCCCAGAATGCTCGGTATCCGGTCATTGAATCGCTCGCTCAACAGCTGCTCGTAGACACGCCACCATGGCGGCGGCTCACAATCGACCTCATCCTGCTGCGGCTGGACGGCGACGGCGCCGACTTCTGCAAGGATGTCGGTGTCAAGTTCAGGGGCCTTCATCGCATAGTCCGTGCATGTAAACTCGACCGCGCCATCGATATCCTCTGCGCTCCACTCGCGCCAGTTTCCGCCGATTCTGTAACCGCGAAGCTTCTCGTAGATGGCTTCGTCGATTGTCACCGGCATGCCTCTGATCGTGCTCAAGCTCTTCTCAAGCTTGCGGAAGTAGGAATCGCGCAGCTTGGCAGCGTCTTCCTGCTCGAAGTCCGTGGTCACACCAGCCAAGGACCGCGCCTTCCTGGCATCGTCCATGTTCGGGAACCGGCGATCGTCGACACTATCCATGGGGTAACTCCTTGCCCTAATAGTCACATGCTATGGTATCCGTATGGCATCCCGTGAGGTTACCTATCAGAAAAGGAGTGTACAGGAATGCTGAGGATTCGACAACTACGCGAATCGCGCGGGTGGTCTCGGCTCGAAGCTTCCCGACGCGCGCGGATCGCGCCGACTACATACGGGCAGATCGAGACCGGC
>PWVH01000029.1 GCA_003563465.1 Coriobacteriaceae bacterium
ACTACCACGCCCTGCTCGGGCAGAAGCGCGTGCTCCACGCCCATACAACCGATCTCGTAGTAGTGAGAGATTCCCTGCTCGCTGGCGAAGTCACGCATGGTTTTGGCCTGCTCGGCGCTCTTGATGTCTTTGTTGGGCGTGTAGTGATCGGGCACGAGCGCGATGCGCTCGGGATCCCAGACCCGCTCGGCCCCGGTGCGCCGGAACTCGCGGATGGCGATCGGTGCCGTGACGTCGTTTGCAAGCACTATGTCCAGCGAGCAGGTGATGAGTTGCCCTGGCTCGACTCCCTCGACGCCGGCGTGAGCGGCAAGGATCTTTTCGGTGATCGTCATGGGACGGGGCATGCAGGCAGCTCCTTATCGGGCGGCACGGCGAAGCTCCTTATCGGACACCTGGAGAAGCTCCCTATCCGGCGGGACGGCGAAACTCCCTGTCCGGCGGCCGGGAGAAAGCAGGTGGCGGCACGGCAAAGGCGATGCTTCTTGATTCGTGCATTGTACGCGATGGGGATTGGGCGAGCGACCGCCAAACGATCTCGTCTATACGCTCGCTCGCGAAAACCGTGCGAAGCTCGTGGTGTCCGGCGACGAGCATCTACTCGGCCTCGAGCACACCGATATTCGGGTGCTCTCCCCCGCCGCCTTCGCCGAGTTCATCGAGGCCTTAAGGTAATCAGGCCCTCTGTATCGCCAGACGGCCCCGGCTCAGGTAGAGAACCCCCAGCGCACCGAGTGCGAGCGCGAGCATGCTCCATGTCGATGAGGCAGGCACGGACACCGGTGGAGGCGGTGGCGTGGTTCCGAAGACCACGATCCTGTGAGCCTCCATGTCAGTGACGTAGACGTTGTCTGCCGAGTCGACCGCGATGCCGCGAGGGCCGTCGTAGGCGGTCGGAGGAGTCAGCGACAGCACCAAGCCGCCGGCGCTGTCGAACTTGCGAGCGCGATTCTGTTGATACTCGGCGACGTAGACGTTGTTGGCGGCATCGACGCCGATGCCGTCTGGAGCCGCGAAACCTGTCCAGGTGTCAACGACGTTACCAGCACTGTCCAGCTTCCTTACGCGGTTGTTTCCGCGATCGGTGACGTAAACGTAGCCGGCAGAGTCGACTGCCACATCGATGGGGTTGTTGAGATCGACGGCCGGTCCGCTCCAAGTCGCAAGGAGCGTACCGTCGCTATCGAGCTTCTTGATGCTCCCGGTTCCACGCTCGGCTACGTAGACGTTGCCGGCCGAGTCGACTGCAACACCGTCCGGCCGTCCGAAGCCTGACCACGTGTCGAGCAGGTTGCCAGACGCATCGTACTTCCGCACGTACTGGCCGTTCGTGGCGTTCGTGCCGTAGTCAGCGACGTAGACGATCGTGCCGGAGGGATCCACCGCGATTCCACGCGGGCTGACGAGGACGCCTCCACCCCAGGTAAGGATGGACGATCCGGAGCTGTCGAACTTCTCCACGCGGTTGAACCCTGCTCCGATCTGCGTCACGTACGCATTACCTGCAGGATCGACATCGATGGCGACGGGCCGGCTGCCGGCCCCGGTCCCCCACTCTGTCAGGAAGGTGCCATCGGAAGCGAATGCGGCCGACGCTCCGCACAGTGTAAGAACCAACGCAAGCAAGAACGCGAGTGTAGTGGACCGTGTCAGACGTGTGATCGACATCGCCAACTCCCCCTGCCTAGGCACAAAGTCAACCATGGGATTCCGCCCGATCGGCAAATCCCGCCTTAAGGCGCGCTTCGGTCTTCATCTGCGGTTTTCACATAGAATACCGAGGTAAGGGTCATCCGGTCAAGGAAACGCCGTGTACGGCCCTGCAAGAAAGCCCTAGACCTCCTCGGCCACGCTCCGCTTCTCCGAAGCGGCGAGCAGCCGATTCAGCGAGTTCACGTACGCCCGTGCCGAAGCGGTGATGATGTCCGAGTGCGCTCCTCGGCCGGTGAAGACGCGTCCGTCGGCGCTGCGAACGCGAATGGTGACCTCGCCGAGAGCGTCGATACCGCGCGTGACCGACTGCACCGAGAACTCGATGAGGTCGTTTTCCACCTCGATCATTCGGTTGATGGCGCGGTAGACGGCGTCTACGGGACCGGCGCCGTGACTCGAATCCACCAGGTGCTTGCCGCTTTCGACCTCCACGAGCTCGACGGTCGCCGTGGGAATTCCCGGCTCGCCGCACATCACATGCAGCGACTCGAGGTGATAGACCTCGCCGATCGCGCGCTCGCTTTCGCTGATGAGCGTCTCGAGATCCTCGTCGTAGACCTCTTTCTTCTTGTCGGCTAGGTCGAGAAAGTCGGCGTAGACACGCTCGAACTCCTCTTCGGCCAGTTCGTATCCGAGCTGCTCGAGACGGTGACGCAGCGCATGGCGGCCGCTTCGCGCTGTGAGCACGATGGCGCTGCCGCCGACGCCAACGTCGGCAGGGTCGATGATCTCGTAGGTGGAACGCTCCTTGAGCACGCCGTCTTGGTGGATGCCGCTGGAGTGCGCGAACGCATTGGCGCCCACGATCGACTTGTTGGGCTGCACGAGGATGCCGGTGACGTTGCTGACGAGCCGCGAGGTGCGCATGATATCGCGCGTGTTTATGGTGGTGTCCGCGCCGAAGAACTCGC
>PWVH01000009.1 GCA_003563465.1 Coriobacteriaceae bacterium
CGAGCGAGGCCTCACTACTGCCCAACCGCCGGATCGCGGCGCCCCAAACGCAAGACCGAATCCTGAGATCGAACCGGCCCGAATCAGCCCTGTCTGTCTCTTCCTGGACCGGAAGCTCTCTTCAAGAACGCGGCTGCGGAGTCGCGATCCTCGAAGATGTTCATCCCGCGATCGATTCGGGCGGTCTCGATCAGCCGTCTTACGTGTTTCTCACAGCATACGACCGCAAGTGCGCCTCCCCGAGAGGTCAACGCCCGGTCGATTTTAATCAGCACGCCGATCGGACCCGCCTCAGCATAGCTGACGTCAAGAAGATCGATCATCAATCGATGACCTGAAGATTCGGCCGCCTTGAGAGCGGTCGCTTCGAACTCGGGACAAGCGGCGAGGTCGAGTTCGCCGGCTACGTATATGATTGCAACACCTTCATACTCCGTGATGCGCGTGCTGCACGTCATCTGAGTCGCCTTTCGCGGTCCGAAGGATACCCCTACGGCCCACATCCAACTGCGCCGTTGACGCCTCTACCACGAACGCCTGCAGCGGGCCCCTGTCGCGGGTCAGCGAATACCGTACCGAACTTCTAACAGCACGAAGACTCGTTCGGAGTCCCAGAGATCGACCACTTGCAAGCCCTACCGTCTATCACGTGATTACGCCGTTTGTCGGAATCCGGCTGCTTACGGCGTCTCGTGTGTAAGGAATCTCGTTTACCAGCGTTCTTACGAGTATACATCGAATGCACCCTGCGCGAATCGTTCGATGAGAGGAGGCGAGTCATGAGGAAGCTAGCAGGTATCGTCAGTGTGGCAGTTGCTCTAGTGTTCGGTTCAGTGAGCACCGCCTTCGCCAGCCCCGTTGCGCATATCGTTCTTGAAGTGAGCAAGATGCCCCCCTGTGTGGTTGATCTGATTGTCCCGCTCATCCATCGATAGCGGTAATCTGCGCATGATGCTCAGAGGCCCCGACATCTCCTGTCGGGGCCTCTTCAGTCGCTGGTGGGCGCTAGAGGATTTGAACCTCTGACCCCTTCCGCGTCAAGGAAGTGCTCTCCCCCTGAGCTAAGCGCCCATGTAGCTGCGATACCGAGCAGCGAGGCACATTGTACCAACTACCACGGTTCCCGCCACCCCCCTCGCCCGACACCATTGCGAGACAGTCCGGTCGCTTGGAAGGTCGCCTCTCGGCAGGGCCCCGATGCAGGGAAGACAGTGTGCGTTCGCTTCCTTGCCTCGCCGTAACACGCTTGGTAGACTACCCCTTGCGCGCGGACGTAGTTCAGTGGTAGAACACCACCTTGCCAAGGTGGGGGTCGAGGGTTCGAATCCCTTCGTCCGCTCCATCGATTCAATCCGAAGGCCGGTCCTAGAGGCTTCATCGCGGCCCACTTGGCCGGCTTTCGCTTCATAACCGGTGCCGCGTTCGGCGCCATAATAAGGCGACGTGGCCAAGTGGCAAGGCAGGGGCCTGCAAAGCCCTTATCCCCGGTTCGAATCCGGGCGTCGCCTCCATAAACTCACCGAGGGGCCGCCCGTATGGGCGGTCCTTGGTCGTTGTCTCAAGGTGATTCGAAGTAGCCCCGCCGAAGTAGCCCCGCCGCAAACCTTAGGCCGAGTACTTCAGCTCGATTCGCCGAGACTGTTCCAGCCTAAACAGGCTTCTTTCGACATCACCGGGATCCGGAATGTTCTCGAGCGCCCACTTGACGATCTCGATGGGCACCAGCGGGAAGCGCTTGCGCGCCTGCGACAGGGTCATGGTTGCTACCTCCATGCTACGACAGTGACTACGATTGCTGCTACGACTACTGCGACACATGCTGCGCTGGTACGACCCTACGCGCACTAGTATCCTGCTGAATGGATACACCCGTCAAGTCGAGGAACACCACGCATCATGCGCATAGGCTATTTCACCGACACGTACACCCCGCAGATTAACGGCGTGGTCACGTCCATGCGCCTCTTCAAGCGGGCACTCGAAGCGCGTGGGCACGAACTCTACGTGTTTGCTCCGCAACCGGAACACCACGATGACGGTGACATGACGGTTCGTTTCCCTTCCGTCCCGTTCGTCTTCCAGCGTGAGATGCGCATGGCGGCGCCCTTATCGATCTCCGCCTTACGAACGCTCGATACGATCGGCTTAGACGTCATACACTCTCACGACCCTTTCAGCATCGGACTCTTCGGTCTCAGCTACGCCCGTCGCCGCAAGATTACCCATGTGCACACCTATCACACGCTCTATCCGGAGTACGTGCACTACATTTGGGAGACGAAAATCACCAAGCAGCTGGCAAGGCGTCTGTCGCGTGAGTTTTGCAACGCATGCGACTCGATCGTGGCCCCATCCACCAAGATCCAGCTTTGCCTGACGGAGTGGGGTGTGAACGTCCCGATAGAGGTGATAGCGACAGGCATCGATGTCGAGCGCTACGCAAAACGCGACGACGTGAAAACCAAGAACCTTCGCGAGCGGCTAGCTATCTCGACCGGCGATCGTGTGCTGCTGTTCGTCGGACGTCTAGGCCGAGAGAAGAACATCGAGATGCTGCTGCACTCGCTCACGCTGCTGAGCGAATCGCGCGCATTGCTGCTGATCGTAGGCGACGGGCCCCATCGGCCCGAACTCGAAGCTCTCGTGTCTCAACTCGGCCTTCAGGAGCGAGTGCGCTTCGCCGGCTACCTGCAACGCGACGACGTCATAGCCGCTTATCAACTTTCGACCTTGCTGGCGTTCGCCTCTACCAGCGAGACGCAGGGGCTCGTCATCGGCGAGGCGATGGCCACTGGCTTACCCGTGGTAGCAGTAGAAGACCACGCGGTCGAGGACTTCGTGGTCGACGGACGCACGGGCTATGTGGTACCCGAGAGGGCTGTGGATCTCGCAGTAGCGATCGACCGGCTCCTCGACGACGATATTGAGCGCGCGGCCTTCTCGGACGCATCGCGCCTGAGAGCTGAAGTCTTTGCCATCGAACGCCAAGCAGAACAGCTAGAAAACCACTACCAGCGCTCGATCGAATCCTTCGCGCCGTCTCGCCCTCTTACGCGGCGCCCCACGCTTCCACGCCCCAGGAAGAACACCGGGCTGCACGGGTAAGGGTGAAGTCACAACCCGCACTGCAGGCTGGTTCGGCGAAACCTACTCTCCCCATCGTTTGTAGAGCTCGTGCTCCACGCCAAGAAGATCGAGCACCTTGCCCACTACGAAGTTCACCTGGTCGTCAAGGGTCCGCGGATGGTGATAGAAGGCGGGCATGGCCGGAGCTATCGCTGCTCCTGCTTCGGCCAATGCTACGAGATTCCTCAGGTGCACCAAGGAGAGGGGCGTCTCGCGCGGCATCAGGATTAGAGGGCGACGCTCCTTCAACGCTACGTCGGCAGCCCGCTCGCACAGGTTCGACGCGATTCCCCTTGCGACACTCGCACAGAACCCCATTGAGGCTGGAGCTACGACCATAGCATCGACGGGATACGATCCCGAGGCGATCGGGTCGAAAAGGTCCCCTGGGCGCGCGACACGCAGACGTGAGTCAGCTGGAAGCTCCAGAAACCGCAGCAGTTTGCCCTCGGCATCCTCGGCTGGAAGCTGGAGCTGCAGCTCGAAGGCGAGTATTTCGGCCGCCGTCGGAGTGATGACCAGAACGACCTCTTGATCGCCTGCCAGCAGTCTTTCGGCCAGCCGCATTCCGTACACGCTTCCTGAAGCTCCAGTGATAGCGACGATGTAGCGTCCCATACGTCTCATCTCCTCGGCAAACTTAAGCGCCGATCAGGCGGTCGGCGAGCACACCAGCAAGAATCACGATAGCGATGATGCCGTTGAAGGTGAAGAACGCGGCGTCTACGCGTGTCAGATCGGTCGGTGAGACGATTGCGTTCTCATAGGCCAGAAGCACAGCGGCGACGACGATTCCCAGGTAGAACGGAAAACCAGTCGGCACGAACAGGCCCGCCGCGATGAAGAACGCCACCGCCGCCGCGTGGAGGACGCGTGTCATCATCAAAGCGCGACCTATGCCGAAGTCGGCAGGCACGCTGTGGATGCCGTCGCGCACGTCGCATTCATAGTCCATCGTCGCGTATATGATGTCGAAGCCCGCAGTCCAAAGCAGTACCGCTACTCCGAAAGCCCAAGGTGAAGGGTGTGTGAGACTTCCGGTCAGCGCCACCCACGCCCCGACGGGCGCAAGGCCAAGGCACATACCAAGCCAGTAGTGGCAAAGCCATGTGAAACGCTTCGTATACGGATAGATCACGAACGCCGCAAGCACTATGGGCCAGAGCCATCGCGTCAGCGGATGCAGCTGCCAGACGGCCGCAAGGAACGCAACCAGCATGATCGCAGCGAACGTCCACAATTCACCCGCCTTGATGAGTCCGGCTGGCACGGCTCGGCTCGCGGTCCGAGGATTGCGTGAGTCGATCTCCTTGTCTACAGCCCGGTTGACCGCGAAGGCGAACGCACGTGCCCCTATCATCGCGATGGTGATCCAGATCACTTCACCGAGCGAGGGCCAGCGAGAGATGGTGGCTGCTCCGTACAGCGCACCGATATAGGCATACGGAAGAGCAAAGACACTGTGCTCGAAGCGCACCAGGTCGAGCAACATGCGCGTTTTGTTCGCGATGACCCCGGCGCTATTCAAGCCCGAGTTCGCCCCACATCGCATCAACGCGGGTCTTGACGTCGGGCTCCATCTCGAGCGCATCTGGCCATCTGCGATCGTGACCTTCGCCGGGAAGTGGCTTGGTCGCGTCGATTCCCATCTTGAAGCCGAAGGACTCGAAGTTGCTGCTGTGGTCGAGACGATCTAGAGGCCCCTTGCTGATGAGAACGTCCCGGCTCGGATCGACGTTGTTAAAACAGCGCCAAGCAACCTGCGAGTAGTCGTGGCAGTCCACGTCCTCATCGACGACTATCACGAACTTCGTGAACATCATCTGACCCATCGACCAGGCGAAGTTCATCACGCGAAACGCCTGTCCGGCGAATTCCTTCTTGATCTGGAAGATGGCGCAGTTGTGAAAGACACCCTCTAGCGGCAGATCGTAGTCGACTACCTCGGGCATGATGGCGCGAACCGCCGGCAAGAAGAGCCGCTCTGTGGCTTTGGCCATGTAGCAGTCCTCCATCGGAGGCCTACCGACGATCGTGGTCGGATAGATGGGATCCTTGCGCATCGTGATGGCCTCTACATGAAGCACGGGAAAGTCATCGGGAAGCGAGTAGTATCCCGTATGGTCGCCAAAGGGACCTTCCCAGCGCGTCTCTCCTATCGGTACGTGACCCTCAAGTACGATCTCGGCATGCGCTGGCACCATGAGATCGCTCGTCACCGCCTTGACCACCTCGACGGACTCACCCCGAAGAATTCCGCTGAACAGGTACTCGTCGATCACGGGAGGCACCGGAGCAGTCGCCGAGAAGATCGTGACTGGATCGGCGCCCAGCGCCACTGCTACCGGCATGCGTTCGTGTCCTGCCGCAGCCCACTCACGCAGGTTCTTAGCCCCGTCATGGTGCTCGTGAATGTGCATCCCAGTAGTTGCACGATCGAACACCTGAAGACGGTACATGCCGAGGTTAGGGCGTCCGCTAAGACTGCGCGTCACAACCAAGGGTAATGTGATGAATGGGCCTCCATCCTCAGGCCAGGTAGTCAACACCGGCAGCCGGGTGAGATCCAGCTCCTCGCCGCTCACTACGACCTCCTGGCACGGCGCTTTCGAGGGCTTGACCTCCTTGGCTCCCACACCAGCTAGGTCTTTAAGGTTCTTTAGGATGCCTAACTTGTCCTTCATGGATGCAGGTGCATCCAACGGGAGGAGATCCATCAGCTCTCGCGCCTTTGCGTCCAGATCACGCCATGTTCCTGTCTCGGCATCTACACCCAAAGCCCACGCCATGCGGTCGTAGCTGCCCATGAGGTTGATAGCGACAGGCATGTCGTACGACCGAGATGCATCTCTTGAGACCGGGTTTTCGAACAGCAGGGCCGGACCCACAGCCTTGCTTACTCGATCGGTTATCTCCCCGATCTCCAAGTAGGGATCCACCTCGGCAGTGATGCGCCTGAGCTGATCCTTTGCCTCGAGCAAAGCGATGAACTCCCGCAAATTCTTCAGGGCCATTGTCTCCCCTTCCGCCCGGGTTCCGATCGGCGTACGTCACTCTGTCAAACCCAGCTCGCTTTCCAGGCTATCGAGCGTGGAGATCGCCGAGTCGTTCTCGTGCGCTCTCTGGCGATCGATCAGCACTGGTGTCATACCGACCGAACTTGCACCGAGGATATCGGCGTAATGATGGTCCCCGACATGCACCGCTTCGGCAGGTGCGACACCGATCATCTCACAGGCGTGCTCGAATATGCGGGGGTCGGGCTTGTGCATACCAACCGATGCAGAAGACACAATCACATCGAGCATCTCCGCGAGACCCATTCCTTTCAGGATGTCTTCTAGACGGTCATCCCAATTGGATATCACGCCCAGTCTGGCTCCTCTGTCGCTGAATCGTTGGAATGCAGGTAACACGTCATCGTAAGCACGCCAGCGTGACGAATCGCCGAATTCGTCGTATACATCGCGCGCCAACTTCTCGGCGTCCTCCTCGATGCCTAGCTCGCGACAGAGCAGGGAGTACATCCCGACCCATACCTCGGAAGTGCGGTGTTCGCTGGTCCAGAAGGTGTCGTCCGCTCGATATGTGTCCTCGTAGTAGGCATCTACCAGAGGTATGTAGCGATCGATGTCTTCCAGCTCGCGCTCATGTCCGGACCTGGCCAGTACCTGGCGGCATACCTCTGACACGCTCGGATACGGAAAGAGCAGCGTGTTCCCTACGTCGAAGAAGACGGCTTTGATCATGACTTCACCCGAGATAGGTAGCTATGTTGATGTCGCTTGAGACAGGCTCTGCTTGGTCGTTCTCCGCATAGCCGACTGCCATGATGGCCACAATCAAGCAATCATCGGGCACTTCCAGTAATTCGGCTAACTCGTCGCGGACCCAAAACGAGGACGTTACTATGCACGTCCCGAGTCCCTCAGCTGTGGCAGTCAACGACATGTTCTCGACTGCGGCCCCGATGGACAGATGCCTGTTGAGCCGGGTGAGTTCTTCATCGGCGATGGGCATCGTGCACACGATGACCACAGGCGCATGACCCAATTCCGAATACCATCGGGCCGCTTTCTCGTACTCCTCAGGGCCGAGCGTTTCGAAGTACTCGCTGAGATAGGTGGTACTTTGAGCGATCACTTCACCGAGTCTAAGACGTGTATCTCCCGTCGTGACGTAGAAACGCCAAGGCCGCTCGTTCATAGCCGAAGGCGCCCTGCCCGCGGCGGCAAGCATTCTTTCTATAGATTCCCGAGGAACAGGCTTGTCGCGAAACGACCTGACCGAGCGCCGTGCTTCAATCACCTCGAAGAAGTCCATCCCTCTACCCCTCCTGGTCTTTCCCGGTTCGTATGCACGACGACATCATCGTCATCTCGGCTCCTGGATGCGGCCCTGCTCCGCATGAAGCGGTTATAGGCTCTTGGTCGGTCGATGCTTGACGAGAACCACCTTAGTGCCTCCATCAGCAGCAGCTGAGAAGCATACGTGGTCCATCAAAGCTCGCATGAACATGACACCGCGTCCACCGATCGCGTAGAGATCGTCGTTGCAGACGAGGTCGCCGTCGAACCCGCTCCCTGCATCAATGACCTCAAGAACGAGGCGGTCTGGGTACGCGGTGACATCCACATGAATGCCCCCCTCACCGTCGGTCGGAGACCCGTGCCGCACCGCGTTGGCCAGAGCCTCTCCGAGAGCGACCTTGATGTCGAAGAGTGCAGACTCGGTGAATCCCATCGATCTCACCATCGCATAGACCTGTTCTCGCACAGCCGCGAGCTGGCGCACGTCTGAAGGCACATCTACCGACTCGGCCCACTGTACTTCGATGGCATCCTCAACGGGCGAGAAACGCGACATTGCCCCTTCCACGTCTTCGCAGGCATCCAGGCTCCCGCTGACACTTAGCAATCCGGACATCTCGAGAATCCGTGCCACATCGTCGTTGGCGCCTGCCAGCACCGCCTTACCGTCGAAGGGTTGGAGTCTGTGGTCGAGCCAGACAAGCATGCCGAGAGCAGAACTGTCGGCATAAGCCACCCCGGCCAAGTCTATGACGATGTTCTCACACCCGGTTTCGATAGACTGGTCAAGCGCTTGCCTGATGTCTGGAACGACAGCGATATCGATGTCTCCCTCGACCCTCAGTATGCAAGCGCGCTGGTCATCGCGTCTGTCGATCTCGAAAGGCATCAGCGTCGTTTCCGTTTCTTTGCTCTGGACCGTTCACGAGTGTTCGTTCCCCTATAACCAACCGCCAGAACCGCAGCGTCATCACGAATGGCGCCAGGTACGAAGCGGTCCAGCGAACTCAAGAGGCGCTGGGTGACCTTATCTGCATCGCCTCCTTTTCGCAAAGCTCCTTGTACTCTGCCTTCACCAAAGAACTTATTCCCACGGCGAGCCTCGGTAACGCCATCTGTGTAGAGAAGCAGTATGTCGCCCGGCGCAACCGGAACCTCTACCAGTTCGTATGCCGCATCGGCCATAGCGCCGAGAAGCGCTCCCGTCGGTGGGAAGCGCACGATCTGTCCGTCCTCCGCACGTCGGAGCAGAGCAGCAGGGTGCCCACCGTTCGAGTAGGAAAGTGTGTTTCTGCGGCAATCCAGTTCGCCGATCCACAAAGTGACGATGTCGCTCGTGTCGCCGGTCTCGGCCACCATCCGATTTACCTCTGAGATGACGCGGTCGGGCCTCAGTCCGGCCGACACAAGCCCTCGAGTCGTGTACTTGATCATCGAGGTCTTTGTCGCAGCGACTACACCCTTGCCGCACACGTCTCCCATCACTACGAATATCGACCCGCTCGGAGCGCGAAACAGATCGAAGTAGTCACCACCGATGTCAGCTTCTACCCCCGCCGGCAGGTAGACGCTGCTGGACTCGATCTCGGCAAACTCCGGGAGTGTCTGAGGCAGGATTGAAGCCTGCAACACAGAAGCAACGGTATGCTCTTTGCCGTAGAGTCTTGCCGTGTCTATGGCCAGCGCCGCCTGGAACGCGAACGTATGCAGGAGCCCCATGTCCTCGGCAGAGAAGGCGTCGCGCTCGCTAGAGAAGACGGTGAGCACACCGATGCTGCGTCCTCGCGCAAGCAGTGGAACCGAGAGCATTGAGCGCAGCCCCTCCTCGAAGGCCAGTGCCTGCACTCCTCCTCGATCGGCGTCTATCTCACCCATCCTGACAGGTTCCCCACTCGAGAACACACGTCCAGGCACGTCAACTCCCGGTTCGGTGTCGAAATGAAGCAGACCAGGAGAAATCTTTCCACGTGCCATCTCCGTAACCACTCGAGCAGAATCCGTATCGTAGGTCATCAGCGACACCGAATCCGCTGTGAAAATCCGCTGCACCACATCGAGAACGCGGTTCAGAACTACCTTGGTCTGAAGAGAAGAGCTGACCGCCTGGCTGATGCGGAAGATGGTCTCGAGATTCACAGCGCGCGAATGTGCTCGCTCGAAATGATATGCGCTCTCGAACGCGAGAGACAGCTGACTGGCAAGTGCCGCCGCGAGACGGTGATCTCGTAATGTGAAACGCCGTTCGCCGAGACGCAAGAAGGCCAGAACGGCGCTCGCCTCACCCTCTATCTCGACAGAAGAGAGCATGGCCCTGGTAGCACCGGTGCGCTCGAGTAGCGACGCAGCCTCCGGCCCCGAGGCTGCGTCCGCTACAGCAGTCTTATGACCTTCTTCGGCGTTCTCTTGCCAGGCAGCCAGAACCGATCTCTCCACCTCCGGATCCGAAGCGGGAGGGAGACCGAATGCCGAGCGGTCGAAGACTGCGAGTCGCGTACTGGCCGCACCCAGCAAGATGGCGGACGTCTCCTCCACGCTTTCGATGACCTCCGCAAGCGCCTGGGGCCGTGAGAGCTGCTCGGCGACCGCACGCAAAACCTCAGCTTCCATTCGAGAACGAGTCTCTATCTCGAACAGTCGCGAATTGTGAACTGCAACAGCGGCTTGTGCGGAGAAGGTGCGCACCATTTCGACCTCGGCCTCGCTGAACGCGCGATCGCCGTCTTCGATCACGAC
>PWVH01000136.1 GCA_003563465.1 Coriobacteriaceae bacterium
CTTCATAACGCAGGTCATCGAGCTCGGTGTTGTCGAAGCAGGCTCCAATTACGGTGAAGGCCTAGGCAACTTCCTCTCGTGGGGTGCCATGGCACAGACTAACAACACACTTGCGGTCGAAGGCGGCTACGCTTGGGGCGTCGGGAATCCGGATGTGTCAGGGGATCATGAGTGGCTTTGCCAGGATAAGACCGACGTCGCTGGCGCCATGCTCGAGGTCGAGCTAAGGCTTCGCGAGGGCATCAACTACACCCGCTGCGAGGACCGTCTCGAAGAGTTCGACGCATCTGGGCTTGCCTATCCCGGCGATGTCACGAGGACCATCCCGGACCGCGACAAGCCCGGCGCCTACTCGTGGATGAAGGCTCCGCGCTGGAACGTCGCTGCTGATCCTGGAACCGACGATAACTATCTGGCCATGGAGGTCGGGCCTCTCGCGCGACTCGTCGTTGACGAGCAGCACAAGGTGGGCGACCTCTACAGCAGCATCTACCCCTGGGACACCTACTTCACCGGTGCCAGCCTCAACACCGATATGGTGGCTGAAAGTCTCAAGGACGCTCTCGGTGCCATCGTCCTCGCTACCGAAGACGGAGAACCAGGAGGAACTACCACGGTCACCCTTCTCGACGTGGTCGTGTGGTGGATCGAAAACCTCAGGTGCGGCCTTTCGGTGATGGACCGTCTGCGCGCCCGCGGGCTCGAAGCGGCGCACAACGTCATCCGTCTCATCGGGATGCCCGATGTCAACGAAGGCGTGTCCTGGGAAGACTGGGACGACGTCGACATGGAGGATGCCGGTTGGATCGGCGCGCTTGCCGATGCTACAGGCGCCACCTACTCGCACGTGCCCCCGCTTGCAGGCGAGAGAACTTCCTTCGGAGTGATCGAGGCGCCTCGCGGCGCGCTCGCGCACTTCGGGACGGCTGTGAACGGGAAGATCACGTCCTGGCAGGCAGTTGTCCCCTACACGTGGAACGGCTCGCCCAAGGCCCTCGGCGATAAAGACTGGGGTCCCTCCGAGGCGGCCATGATTGACACTCCGTACGACGATGCAGGAGGCTCGTTCGTCGATATTGACGACCAATCACAGAACACCGAAGGCGGCGTGGAAGCACTCCGTGTCGCCCAGTCCTTCGACCCGTGCGTAGCTTGCGCGGTCCACTAACCCTGTGACAAGGAGGTGACAGAGTGAAAAGAGTTAGCATCCTACTAGTGCTTACCTTCGCGTTCGTCTTCGCGCTCTCCGGTGTGGCCTATGCGAACTTCGGCCCGCACGGCGGGTACTGGGACGATACCGACGCGTGCGCCGGCTGTCACAGGGCTCACACGTCGTTCTCCCCGATACGGTGGACAGAGCGTGCGATCGGGGATCACACGCGCAGCGCGCTGCTAGTCTCTTCGGCCACGGTCATGAGCGACTTTTGCACCGCCTGCCACGGCGACGACGCGCCCGGTGCGTCGACCAACGTCGTGAGCGGCATCTTTGACTCCGGTCCGTCTTCGGACCCGCTTGATGACGCGGCCGCAGTTCCAGCACAACCCATAGTCGACCAGCTCTACGAGACCAACTCCGAGTTCGGTGCAGCGTTGAACGCCGGCGGGTTCCGGTTCATCGGCGGTACGGATCCGGTGACGTCGACCCACCGCATGGAGGTCGGTACGGTCATGTGGGGCTTCGGCAATTCGGTCACCAACGAAGCCGCGACGCTCGACCCAGAGCTCACATGTACTCACTGCCACGATCCCCACGGCAGCTCGAACTACCGCATCCTTAGGGACTCGCTTCACGGCGAGGCCGTCGGCGGGTGCGTCAACGGCGAGCCGCAGCCCTTCGTGATATCCGCGGAGGAGAACTACCCGCCGGAGGGCTGGAAGAAGTTCGAAGACGGCTACGACCAGATGCAGGACTACCGGCCCAACTACACGTCGCCTGAGTACGCGAGGCAAGCGCCCGATGGTACTCAGATGCGGTCGATGTCGGGTTGGTGTGCTGGCTGTCACGTGCAGTACAACAACAAGTCGAGCGCATACGACTACGGTGACTACGAGGCCAACACCTACATCACCGACTTCGATGATTCAGAGATGATCGGCATGCAGGACCGTCACCGCCACCCGGTGGACACCACGCTGGTGGCCGCTCGCGGTCCTGTGGGCGTACGTTCGTTCACCAACGAAGTCGAGCTGAGCGACCTCCTGCCGCTCGAGCAGGACGGGGCCAGCCTAGCCGACCGCACCACCTGGGAATATGAAGACTACATCGGCTGCCTGACGTGCCATCGTGCGCACGGTACCGCGGCCACCATGGAGGGATGGGCCGTCGCCGAGTACTATCATGACGACGACTTCGATTCCCTGTCGGGCGAGGACTACACGCCTGATGGTTTCTGGAAGCCAAGGCCTGTGGATCCTGCAACAGCGGAAGCGGTTGCAGACCGTCACGACGGAGAGGAAGGCCAGCTAGGCCTCAGGGGTGTCAACCCCACCTTCTCCAGCGCGCTCCTGCGCACCGACAACCGCGGCGTGTGCCAGCGCTGCCACAGGATGTAAGGGTCTAGGCACCATGAGTTCGGGAGCGCTCTAGGGCTCTCGAACCGAGAGTTCGCGGGCC
>PWVH01000038.1 GCA_003563465.1 Coriobacteriaceae bacterium
AGTGTCGCGCCACGTTGCGCCACACGCGAGCGAGGTCTGAGGCAAACGCCTCGGGGCTGGAGACATCCATCTGGCGGTCAGCCGAGTAGTCCGGCTCGGCCGGTCCGCCGAGGAACCAATGCCGCAGCCACTGGTCGCTCACGTAGGTGCGCATACGATAGTACGGCGGCGAGGTGACAACGTGCCCGAATGGGCCGAAGTCATCGGGAATCACTCCGTCCCGTGCATCAGCGTTGAGTACAGCGCCCTCCACCCGCGGCAACGGGTGATCGCATGCGCGCGCCGCTCGTCTCGAAACGACCTCGATCACCGGCACATACTCCGGGGACATGCCCCGGGCCCGCCAGAAGCGGACCGCACCAGCCGGTTTGGTAGCGTACGTTCGCGGCATCTGGTTCGAAAGATAGCTCTGCACGTTCTTCCCGCGTGGCCCGTGTAGCGCACCAAGCATGATTGCTCTGAGTAGCACCGCGTCGTCGACCTCCGAATCTACAGCAAGCAGGCCTTCCCGTATCGCACACAGTTCTCGCAGGGTTCCCGGATGATAGCCACACTCCCAGAACTCGCCTTCAGGTAGCTCGACGCCATCTATGTGCCGCTCGATCAGCCTCCGCGCGAGACCGACAGCTTTAGCAGCATCGACCGCCACCAGCTTTGCTGACGCGATCGCTACCGCGACGGGACTCGCGTCGATCCCGACTGAAGACAGGCCGAGCAGCCTGGCGGCGAAGTTCGTGGTCCCGCGACCACAGAACGGATCAAGCACCCACCCGGACTCACCTTCGAGCGCCGAAAGTGGAAACTCGGGACGAAACATCGTGTAGTAGGGCGCAACGGTGTTCAACGGATGGGTAGCGAGGGCCACGGCGGGACTCATCGCACACCGCCCGCCTTGGGCCCGCAACCCACACGATGGCCCTGGGAGTGCCTGACGAGGTAGCCTTCGGTAATCATGTCGATGTAGCCTCGAAGCCGGTCGAGTCGATCACATCGTAGGCGGCATGGTATCTACCCGAGACCGTGCGGTCACCGAGATAGTACGGCCCTGAGCCTGACGGCGCCACAGCAACCAGAGCGGCTGCGGCGGCTGCGGCTCCGCCGCGATCCATGAGATATGCAGCGCGAAACCATGCCGCTGCGGGACGGCCGTCAAGCTCGCTGGCGAGATCCTTTACGTGTATCGAACGTGCCGCTTGCGGTAGCCATTCCCCAGCGTTCGGCCAGTCGTGGTAGCCCGCCGGACGAGCCGCCATGAAGGCTACGAGTGTCGCCGGTGACCATACAGGCAACCCATCGCGCCTCTGCAGTGCCGTTGCGAGCGACCATCTCACGATGCGGTACGCATCGAAGGACTTGGGTGTTCGAACGCCTGGAGGCGCACCGATGCTCTCGACCTCAGGCCTGCGACTCGCTAAGCCGAGAAGATACGCAGCTGACTCGGCAGCTACTGTGAACGCGGCCTCGGTGTCGCGAGCGAGAACCGCCCGCAGCTCGATCAGCGGATCGCCCGAGCTAAAGGCTCCTGCACGAGCAGCAGGCGCGAACTCCCATACACCCTTTGTGGCCAAAGGCAGGAGCCACCCACGCTCGCGAAGGCGCCGGGCGACAAGATCGACCGGCATGCTCAGGCCCGCATCCTGTGCGAAATCCCCCAGCTGGGCTGTCGTGACCACTCGCGGTTGCTCGAGTTCGAGCAGCTCGAAGAGTGGCGCGAATCCCGCTGGAACGCTGCGTACTGTCATTCTAGACACCTATCCTGTCACTCAGTGACAGGCAAAGTGTTTCACATGACAGTGGCGGGGTCAAAGTGCTTGACGGACGCTGGTGTTGCCTGGGCCGCGAAGTACGCAAGAAGTTACGCATTCAGCGGTCAATCGAACACCAGGAGGGGTCCGTCCCAAGGCAATGATCGACGGCAGTGAGCGCTACGAGGCTTCGAAAACCGACCACTCGACGGTGTCGTCCGCGGTGGGCGTACCTTTTTTGACGTGGAGCGTCTTGTCGCGGTGCATGCACCACGACCGGACTCGCGCGGCGATATCTGCGTAGAAGCCATGCTCGCGGTCGAACTCGGTAGCCAGTCTGCTGTAGTTCCACTTGCCGAAGACGATGACGTCGGCGAAGCCGACTGCCTCCAACAACTTCTCTACGCAGTCCGCGGAAGGGTCGATGTTCGGAGTCGGATACGGCTCGATGCTCACCCAGGTACGACGGCCTGCCCGCGCGATCGCCTCCAACGATGCAATACGATCCGAGGGTGACGCAGCACCTGACTCCCATCGGCTTCGGAACCCGTCTGAAAGCGACACAAGCGAAATCCCGTAGCGATTGAGCGGGTGCAGTCGATTGCCCGCGGATACCTCGAGTGGATACACTCCCTTCGTTAGCGTCGTCGCTGGAATCCCGGCTTCATCCAGGCGCAAGAGAAGCCGCAGCGTCAGGTTGCAGATCTCAGGGCGACCTGCACGAGAGGCGCTATCGTACATGAACGGATCGGTCGTGAACGAGAAGTGCACGTTGTCTACGCGGTGTCCGAAGCGACGAAGCTCAGTGTCGAGAAGCGCCTCGGCATTCGAGACTGGCCGGGGCTGCATCCACTCCTCATAGGTCCGAATCCTGCCGGTGCGCTTGGCCAGCATCATCGCGTAGCACGGATACCGGCACCCATGCCCGCATCCCTGCACATGGTTCGCGGTCCAGCCACCGTATTCGACCTTGCTACGGTACAGTAGCGACTTGCGCTCGATGGCGGTGTCAGTCATGAGATCACCTCGATACCCTGCAAGTATTCGCCCGCGGACAGGAGGGACATTTGGCCGAAATGATCTGTCATCTCCTTGGCGTAGACCTCACACACGATCTTCACTACCGTGTCATTTCGCGACGCGAAGAGCAAGATGTACTGCGTCCCGACAGTGCCAGGCTTGCTCATGCGAAACGCCGCGGTCTTGAGGCCCTGGCTGGCGAACACCGCCCGCGCATACGTACTCGCATCATCGATCACGCCCCTAGTACTGAGGTCGATATCAGAGCCGAAGAAGTCCTTGAGAGTATCCATGGCGCTGGACGCGCGCGAAGATGACCCGACAGCCACACCGTACGTCCGGCGGAGCGACTCGACCATGTAGTTGAACAGCACGTCAAGCTTCCATGGAAGATCGATCAGCGACTCCACGGTCGTTCGGTTGATCTCCGCACCGAACGGATCGACGAAGATGAACGCGGGAGTCTGCGATGTGGGCGACAACATCAGCGCGTCCACCGCTGAGTTGGCGTCGTCGTTCACGAGGTGGGCGAGCACGACATGCTGCACCGCGGGATTCGCCCCCAAGAACTCGCCGACCTTGGTTTCGAGCGCGGCGAACCGGTCGCGATCCTGCTCGACGAGGTGTAGGTGAATCGTGATACCCCGTGTCTTGAACTGCTCGGCGTGGGAAGCTATCTCTTCAAGAAGCACCAGCGGCGATCCGCTTAGCAACTCGCCCCGCGCACCGCATGCCTGCCCCGTTCCCGCGAGCAGATCGATGACGTGCCACTCCGGATCGACCCAGTCGGCACACTTCGGACCTGCCCAGATTCTCAGCCACACGGCGAAGTACTTGCGTAGTATCGAGAGCTTCTTCGCAGTCTGCGGTCTGTGCTTGCCGCCGCTGAAGTATGGGTGTGCTTCCGTCACAGAGTCCCCCAAGACACTGTCGGTGACGCCGTACTCCAGTCCAATGATACGGTCAGGTCCTTAACCGCGTCTGGCCGTCGCCTTACACCCCAAGGAGCCCCTCCAACCGTTCGCGCATACGCGCCTTCCGCGTCTCGTAGAACTCGGGTGTCAATGGCCATCTCGGAATGCGCCAGTCATGGCCATCGACAGATGAACCCGCGTTGGATGGCGGGCAACACGTACTCGTGAACTGTGATGCCTTGCAGTGCACGGTCAATGGTGATCGGTGTTTGGAATGCCATGTGTCTGTGTATCCAGTACACGCCAAGGCCCCTCAAGACTACGCCGACAGTGGCGGCAGCGCCTGTGCGACCGCCTCTTCCATCATCTCGTCGTACTCCCAGGGCGCTTTGATAACTATGGCCTCATCGACCCAGTTGCCGGAATCTACGAGGCGGCCGATGCCGACCCATCTCGAGCACCTGCACTGGTGCTTCTTGAGCTGGCAGTACGCGAACAGGTTCCTCTGAAGACTCTCTCGGTCGACGTCACACATGAAGGTGATTCCACCCTCCCCATCATCGAGGACCATGGTCATGTCGTGATTGGCCCCATCTGCACGAGTCCTCTCACTCAACTCGACGGCGTTGCGGAAGAACGTCTCACGCGCGTCCCACCCGAGTTCGAGAAGCGCAAGACTGATGTGCAGATAGCCGTGGGGCGCAGTGTCCTCCAGCTCGCGGAGCAATGCCCTCATCTCGTCCGGCATCTGCTGGCGCGGAATCGGCGGCGCGTCGCCCTCGTAGCGCTCGTCGTGCATGAAGCAAGCGTCTAGACCCTCGCTGTAGCCCATGATGCTCCATCTGTAGGGGCCGTTGCCCTCTCGGGCCTGGACGAGGTGTTCGAAGTACAGTCCCTCGGCCAGGTAGTGACCGAACCAATCGATCTCGTCGTGAGCCTCGACGAATCCTAGCTCATTAACGCGACGTCTCCGATGCAGGTAGTGAACGAGCTGAACCGGCAACTCAAGCGCCTCAACGATTTCCTCCAGGTCCAGGAGTGACACTGACCAGGGCAAATCACCGTCGCGCATCACGCCGAAGTCAACGAGCTGATTGAGATTCGTCGTAAATGGGTCAAGCGCATCGAGGTTCACGGTCACCAGTAGATAGTCGTGCATCTGTCCCGAACGAACACGCAAGCGCTCGGTGCCGACCTCGAACTCGACCCTGTCCGTCGATTCCATGAAGTCGCGAGCCTTGAGCGCTTGCTCGTGTGCCTCTCCGATGAGTGCGTCGAGTCGCTCGCGCATCGAGTCGGCGCCGCCCCGACGAGCGGACTCGGTCATCGTTCCAGCCTTAATCTCGACGAGAATGGCATGGTCATCAGCGAGTGCGAGCGCGTCCAACTCGCCCTCTCTCGGAACGCCGTGGTCCATCCACGAGAACTTGAGGTTGCCGAATACTCCCGCACGGGGCAACGCCGCCCGCAACAGCTCAATAACCCGTGACTCGGCGAATTCTGAGCGGGCGCCCTCGTACTGTTCCCAGCCGTGAGGCTCGCCTTTGTCTGCCTCTTCCTTGAGCACCTGTTCGGCCAAGGGGCGCAAGGCCCAGGTGAACGATGTCGGCACGACGACAAGATACCGATTGTCCCCTAAGGAGAGCGACGGCTGGACCTGGAAAGGGGGTGTGGGGTGGGGCAAGGCAAAACACTCCTCGCCGCAAGAACCCCATGCGAGAGAAGTTGCCTCCATTAGGGCTCGAACCCTACCCTCCTCGATGCCAGAACGCTCAGCCAGCTCTGACACAGTGAAGACTGGCGCGTCCTGCATCAAGAACTGGGTCCACGCAGTCAGGCAGTAGACCTTACGCGCGTTCCAAGGCCTCTTCGTTGGCGGGAGGAGCCTCTTCACCAATCTCGCAAGTCGACCGCGCCCCTTGGGCCAAGCGCCCACCCACAGCTTCTCCGCCTCCTGTGCGCCGCGCCTATAGGCCACGTTCAGGCGCTCATCGACCAGTGAGATAATCGCGTCGCCGACCTTAACGCCATCAGTGATACTCCAGTCCAGCCAGTGCGACACATCCCGGTGCATCCGGCTTTCGATGCCAAGCAGCATCTCCTTCATGCGGTCGTAATGACCAGGGTAGCGAACCACAAGTGAGTTCATGAGGGTTCGAATCCAAAGATCACGCTTCGCATCCACTGGCGCATCGCCGTGCTTCTTGGCGTCCTGCGCCATCCAGAGCCAGACAGTTGACGCGAACAAGCCCTCCACCCGTCGTTGAACGTCCTCCAACACGTGAGGTGGAACGACGAACTGCTGACCTGGTCCCCGATTGCGGGCGTAGAGCGTAGCCGCGTACTCAACATGAGCCATTACAGTCTCATCCTTCGACGACTGCTCTCCAAAGCCCATCGGTGTGTTTCGAAACCAGAGGGCACCGAGCATGGACTCGGGTTGATAGGAGTGAAGAATCCGATACAGCTCCTCAACTTCCTGGAGCATGTCGCGCTTGAGCCTGTCGGCGCCCTCGCCGAGAGTGCGGCGCATGTCGGCGTGACCTTCCGCATCTAGCGTCGAGATCACTCGCACTTCACGCCCCGTGCGCTCCATCACGAATCCTGGTCCGTTGAATCGCTCGTAGTCGCGCCGCCGGAAGGGGTTCTTCACCACAACACCCCCTGTCCGCCCTCATCCAACAGCGACGCCGGAGGCGCCTCCGAGCGCCCCGGCTCCTCGCCGCGCTCGCGCGCCGCGATCTCGCCCTGCAGCTCGCGGTAGCCCTGCTCGCCGAGCAGGTTGCGCGCGTGCAGGTGGCACTCGCGCCACGACTCCTCCGCGCTCTGCGCGAGCTGCCAGTTGTAGAACCGCGGCCCCAGCCGGCTCGCGACCGGCTGTGGGTGCTTCGCGCGCTCGTCGTGGCCGAGGCCGTAGTCTGCGAGCCGAAGCGTCTCCGGCATCATCCATCCCTCGCCCTCGTTCTGGCCGAGGAACGCCTCGATCCCGGCGTCGCGGTCACCGCCGCAGGCGCAGATTCTCTCCTGGAGGTCGTGAAACGCGACGAGCGTGAGCACCGTGTGGCGCAGCTCCGGGTCCTTATCCTTGTCGACGCGCCAGAAGCCCTTGCTGGTTCCGACCATACCGACGTGCGGCAAATCGCATCCCGCAAGCATGTAGCCGAGTTCGGTTGAGTCAACCCCGAAGACCGCAGCAGAACACGCGTCAAGGACGCAGCGCAGCTGAAGGTGTTCGCTTGGACTGTGGGTCGTGACGGGCACCCGAGCCGAGAAGCGCTGCAGCCACTCCGGCGAGAACACTGTGCCAGCCAAGTCGAGCCGTTCAGCGACGCCCGCTACAGGTGTCGCAGCCGGAGACGGCACGGCCAAGGACTCTGCGATGTGCCAGTTCAGATGGGTTCCCGACATGCGTTGTCGGACAAACCAGTCAAACACGAGAGAACCGAGCCAGCTCACGAGCAACGGCTTGTAGAGCTGCCAACGCTCCGACAACTCGAGAACCGGTACCGGGTTTCCGCAAGGCATGTGAGGTACGAGAGCTGCTACGAAAGTGCGTGCATTCGTGGCGTTCGAGATGTCCCTGAAGACCACTCGTGACCAACCTGAGACGGAATCCGTCGACCAGGATTCACGTCCCATGAGATATCCTGTCTGCAGGAACTTCGTACCGGCAACCTCGACTGCCGACTCACCTGCAGCCCAGTCGTGCAGCCAGATGCTCTTCCCCTCGTACAGCGGCAGCGCCACGTCCTCGATCTCGTCCTCCCGCACCCACGCATCCCCCTCGCGAGAGAGCACGATGCCTCCAGGGATCTCCGCCCGCGGAATCGGCAGCGCATCGTAGGGCGGTTGAGCGCAGCGCAGCCGCCACGCGGTCCGCGCGACGTCACCGGGCTTGAGCAGGTGGCCGTGCACGAAGCGCGCCTCGGCCGCGCGGCGGTCGGGGCCGGCGGTCGTGTCGAACAGCCACTCCTCGAGCTCGACCTCGGCGGGCACGACGCACGCGGGGTCGACGCCGAGCTCGGCCCAGAGCTCCTCTATCGGTCGCCAGCGGCCGAGCAGCCAGCGGCTGTACTCGTCGGGCCGATAACCCTTTGCCTCCCAGACCGGCCGCGGCGGGAAAAGATGCGCGTCGGTGTTCATCATGAACTCGAGCTTGTACGTCACGCCCCAGCCGTCCGGTCCGTCGTCACCCAGAAGCACCGAGTTCGCGTAGATCTTCTCTAGGATCTCCAGGTCGCGCGCGGACTGGATCTCCAAGATCGCGCGGCTCTTGGGGCTGAAGCGCTCGATCTGCTCGCGCGTGTACGGCACAGCGAGCTCCTCGGCGCGCTCCCAGTCCTCGAGGCTCCGGCGCATAAACGCCGTGCGGATCGCGTCCGTGCGCCCGCCCTTCTCGATAATCACCGGGTTGAACTTGAACCGGCTGTCGATGTCGAAGACCTTCTCCCTGTTCTCGAAGCCGAAGAGCCACTCCCAGCGGCACCGGTCCAAGAAGAGCTCCCGCAGCGGCTGTGACCAGGCATCGCTGTAGAGACCCGAGGGCACGATCTGCCCCATGCGCCCGCCTGACCTCAGCAACGCATGGCACTGCTCAAGGAACAGCCGGTAGGTGAAGATTCGGCCCGTCTGGTGGCGGAACGGGTGCTCGGCGTCCGCGTACCCGCGGCTCGCACGCCGAAGTTCTCGCCAGCGCCCGTGAAGGGCCTCATTCTCGCGTCCTCGCGAGATTGCGAAGCGGCCAGAGCCTGTCTCAGCATCTTCCGGGTCGCCGAAGGGGCTCGACGAGTATGTAACCCAGTTACTCATCGCGTTGAAGTGCGCACAGTAATCAAGCCACTCCCGCTCGAACTCCGCATCGTTCGTGAAGAACTCGCGTAGGCGCTGGTTCTTCGCCAGCCTGCCGTAGGTGCGAAACATCGGGTCGACGTTGCTGAAGAACTCCTCCGGGTTAGGTTGCAGGTTCTCCCACGGCGGGTTGCCGAGAATCGCGTCGAAGCCGGAGTCCGGCGCACTGAACACGTCGGGAAACTCGAGCTCCCAGTGGAAGAAGCGCTTGCTCGCCGCGACAAGCTCGGCGATGCGGCGGGCTTCATCGGCAGGCGAGGCGAACGTCGTGGGAAGTGGTGCCTGCTCGAGTCCGTCGGCCGGCCAGAACCAGCACGCGCACCAAAGGTCCATAGCGGCCATCAGTTGCTGGTAAGCGGGTGAGTCCAGGAGCTCCTCGCGGTAGATGCGGGCGCGCTCGGCGGTGTCGTGCACAGGCAGCTCGTGGAGGCGCGCGAGGGTGGCGAGAGCGTCGTCGTGGACAATCGAAGCCTCAGCAGCCGCGTCGCGCGGGTCGAAGAGCGTCGGACCGGAGAGGAAGCGCGCGAGGTCGTTCTTGAGGGGGCCTGAGGCGAACGCCTTGATGGCCTTCGTGCGCTCGTTCTTCTCGAAACGCACGCCGTTCGAGTGGTTCTTGTCGCCGCCCTCGCGGTTCTTGAAGGCCATCACGGGATAGTAGCGAAAGGTGTCGAACCACGCTCCCACGAGTGAGTTGCCGCACTTGACCTTGTGGTCGACGAAGGAGAATGGCAGGGTGCGGTCCATCGTCTCGATCCACAAGGACAGACGCGCAAGCTCCACGGCCAGCGGATCGATGTCGACACCGTAAATGCAGCGTTCCACGACGTGGCGTCGCAGCAGTGCCCTTAGACGCGGCTCGAACTCGTCGTCGGTAGTCCGGCAGGGTACGAGCTCGTGGGCGAACCGCTCCTCAGGCACTTCCCTATCTGCCTGAGGTTCAATCAGACGAACGACCGCGCGGTCGTGCGTGGTGTCGTCGCTGATGCGCTCGTGAAAGACGAGTGACTCGTATAGCGCTTCGGTCAGGTAGCGCAGTGCCGAAACCGGGAAGGTTCCCGAGCCGCATGCGGGGTCACAGACCTTCAGAGAGAGAATCTCCTCGGGGCGCTTTGGTTTCCACGCCACGGCCAGCGCGTCGGTGTTGGGCGTGCTGTCGCCGTGCGTGGGCGGGCCGTACGCCAGCGGGCGCAACGTGCGCTGTACGGTCGGCACCGCCAGACCAGGGCGCGTGTAGAAGGTGCCCGCGCCCTTGCGCGTGCCGCCCCAGCGCACGACGTACCACTCGCCGGGCAGCACGATCTCGCGCGCGAGCAGCGAGCGCGCGGCGCGCTCAACACCCTCAGCGTGGCGGAGCTCTCGCTCGGGTGTGGGCTTACCGCGCGGTGCGCGGACGAGCCCGGCGGCGACCACGGCGCGGCGGGCCCACGTCTCTGCACGCTCGCGGGCGATGCGCCGCGCGTCGAGAGCTGTGTCCTCTGCAGCGATGAGGTCGGCTGCGACCTGCTCCTCGGCTACCAGCTCCTCGGAAACCTCGAGCTCTTCCGCTGC
>PWVH01000010.1 GCA_003563465.1 Coriobacteriaceae bacterium
ACCTGACCTCCTTCCGTTCGTCTGTCCCAGGCACGCCCGATTACAGCGCGCGGGTCCCATTACACGCGGCTCCAATGTGAATTGAAGCACACGGACCGCGTGATGGCGAGGATATCGGGATGAATGAACGAATATGAAGGATGAGCGGCAACCGCCATCATGCCCGCTAGCGGCTCATACTGCCTGACAGCGCCGATCAGCAGCTGGCGACGCCCACGCCTCAGATCCCGAAGATGGACTTCCGCTTCTGGCAGAAGCGGCACACGGTCTCGTCGCCGAAGGTGCCGAACTCCAAGCCGCAGGCATCGCACACCTTGAGCGTGTACGTGACGAGCTCGACTTCGGCTTTCGGCTTCACCGGCTCCGTCGGCGGGCCGAGCTTAATCGCGTCTTGCGTGCACAGCTCTTCACAGAGTCCGCATCCCACGCAGTCGCGGACCTTCAGGACGATCGAGGTCTTACCGTCTTTCGTCACCTTCGAAAGTGCGCCCGTCGGACAGAAAGTCACGCAGTCTGCGCAGACGTTGCAGTCCGGCCCTATCGACGGGTAGGCCACCAGTCCGGAGGCCTCGGTCACGCCCTTGGCGCCCTGCTTCTCGAGATTGTATAGCGCAGTAGCTAGTACCACACGGTTCTGTGGAACGTGCTTGACTCCCGCCGCTTCGGCATCCTCGTCGAACCTGCCTGAGAACACCAGAGCTCCCGAGGCCGCCTCTCTCACGAGCGTGGACAGAAAGCCGCGCCGCGACACCTGATCCGAGCGTGTGGCTTCCTCGACGTGCTCTGCGGAGAAGCTCTCCGGAAGATCGGCGCCCACCGAGATGGAAAGCTCGATCCCGCTTCCGGCAAGCAGCGAGCTGGCCTTCTCGGCCTCTTCAGCGATCCACTTCTCGCTCACCTTGAACTCGCATTCCGCGCAAGCAGACGTGTCGATCCACATGTCGGTCGCGCCCATCGATGCGGCTGCGAGCAGAAGAGGTTGATTGAGCCTCCCGAGACACGGGACGATGACGACCGGAGTATCGGCCGCGGAACGATCCCGGTTCTTGTCGCACACGAAGGCCACTCTCTTGACCTCCGATGCCGCCAGCATCTCGGCCATGAGGTCGGCCATCTTCAGAGTCGAGTTCTTGGCCAGCTCGAGCGCTCCGGTCGGGCAGACAGAGGCGCATATCCCGCAACCGCTGCAGATGTCCGGATCTATCTCCGGATAGCGCTCCAGCGTGATGGCCTCCAGGGGACATGCCTGCTCGCACGCCCGGCATTCGGAGTCTTTGTTGAGATTGCGGAGGCACTGTTCGGGATGCGTCTCGATGACCTCGGGACTCAAGATGACCATCAGCTTCTCTAGTCTGTCCAAGCCACCGAACATGGCTGCCTCCACCCCACTTGTCGTCGTCCCAGGTCATGTCGTCGTCCTGGCTCATTGTACGCCACCGATGCCAGTACCGTGCCAAGGTCCGCGTGCCGAGGAGGCGCGAATCCCCGCGCAAGCCAAAGGAGCGGGACCCGAAGGTCCCGCTCCCCTGTTCGTTCGATCTTGTTCACACGGTCGCTACATGTCCGGACCGGTGAACCTGATTGCAGGCACCGTGTATTGCTTGTCGGCAAACGTCGGCGGAGCTCCGTCTCCGGAGTCAGCCTCTTCGAAATTATCGACGACATTGAGCGTGAACGCCGCGCAGGTCCAAACGCACCATGGTGTCTCGCCGGCCTCCTGCCGTTCGAAGCACATGTCGCACTTGGTCACCTTGCCGTTCTCGGCATCGAACTCGATCGCGCCGTACGGGCAGGCCCACTCGCAGCGCCTGCAACCGACACAGAGATCGAGTCTTTGCGTGACGATTCCGTTGGCTTCTTTGACCAGAGCACCCTTGGGGCATGCGGCGATACACGACGGTGCGAAGCACTGATTGCACGACGTCGGCACGAAGTAGTCGGCTGTGACCGGCTTGGGTACACCGACGGCGAAACGCCGCAGTATCCTGGACTCCTGCGGATCCCTGAAGCGCCCTGCCTTACAGGCGATCGTGCAGCCATGGCAGCCGGTACACCGCTCAAGGTTATACTCCCATCCCTTTTGGGCCATATCCTTTCACCTCCTGGCTCTTGTATCGGCCGACATGCCTACACCGCACTCTTGGTGACTTCGCACAGGCACGCCTTCGTCTCGTTCATCGTCGTCGAGAGATCCAGGGCATCGATGCAGGCATAGTTCGCGCTCGGACCGGTGCTCAGACCACGGTCGCCCCAATGCCAGGGGCCACCGGTCACACCTTTCTGGATGGTGTCAGCGACCAAGGCCACCCAAGGGCCGACGTTCTTGCCGCGCATCGTCTGCAAGTAGACCTCGTCACCGTTCTCGATGCCTCTAGCCGTAGCATCAGCACTGTTGATCTCGAGGTAGGGCCTGGGCCTTACCGCATTGATGTAGCCCAGGTTCCTCGTCATCGCTCCACCCTGATAGTGCATGACGTAGCGGAACGTCGTGAATATCAAGGGGTACTGTGCGCGCAAGGCATCGGTGCTGGCGTACACGCCAGGCTGCCCAGGTATCCCGACAGGTGCGATACCGATAG
>PWVH01000153.1 GCA_003563465.1 Coriobacteriaceae bacterium
CACATCAGTGAACTCACAGAAGGCGCGGCGGTCATCTACGACCCGGACGCCTTCGACATCGCCGAGTTCGAGGACGTGCCGGAAAGCGTCTGTGCGATCGCCGTACCGCTCAAAGACATCGTCTACGAGGTCGGCGGCGTTCCTATCATGCGCAATACCGCCGCGCTAGGTGCTGTCCTCGGCCATATGGGTTTCCCGCTCGAGTACCTCACCTCGTCGATCGAGCAGCAGTTCGCGCACAAGAAGCCCGAGATCGCTGAACAGAACGTCGCCTGCGCGACGGCCGGATACGAACACGCGCGCAAGAACGGATGCGCGTTCCCCTACGAGATGAAGCCGATCGAGCGCGAAGACAGCAGCGCACGCATCCTCGTCGACGGCAACGAAGCGATCGGCGCCGGCGCGCTAGCCGCGGGCATCGGCATGTACTGCGCGTATCCGATGACGCCCGCATCGAGCCTGCTGCACTTCATGGCCAAGCACGCCAAGAACTACCATGTGGTCGTCAAGCACACAGAAGACGAACTCGCCGCCATGAACATGACCGTCGGCGGCGCGTTCGGCGGCACGCGGTCGATGTGCGCGACCTCCGGCGGCGGGTTCTCGCTGATGGTCGAGGCGCTCGGACTAGCAGGAGTCAGCGAGTCAGCGGTCGTGGTGGGGCTCTTCACGCGTCCCGGCCCGGCGACCGGCATGCCCACCTGGACCGAGCAGAGCGACCTGCGCTTCGCGATCCACGCCGCCCAGGGCGAGTTCCCGCGCGTGGTGCTCGCCCCCGGCGACCATGACGACGCGTTCCACCTCGCCTGGCAAGCCTTCAACTTAGCCGACATCCTGCAGACACCCGTGATCCTCCTCGGCGACTCCTATCTCTCCGACAATCGCCAGTCGATTCCGCCCTTCGACGCCTCACGTGTCGCCATCGACCGCGGCGAGATCGTCACGCAAGGCCAGGTCGAAGACTACGCCCGCTATCGTGTCACCGACTCCGGCGTCTCGCCAAGGGCGCTGCCGGGCGTGCGTGGCGCCGAGCAGGTCGTCAACTCCTACGAGCACGACGAGCACGGCTTTGGCGCGGCCGGTGAGATCGCCGAGGTGCGCGTCGCGCAGAACGAGAAACGCATGCGCAAGCTCGACCTGGCGCGCGAGCTCGTTCCTCCGCCAGCCTATTTCGGCCCCGACGACGCCAATCTTTCGGTAGTCCTCTTCGGCACGGCGAAGATGCCTGTGCGCGAGGCGATGAAGTGGCTTGAACGCGACGGCATCAACGTGAACATGATGCAGATCACCACCGTCTGGCCATTCCCTGCCGAAGAAGTCGCGTCCTTCCTCGACAAAGCCAAGAAAACGGCGATCGTTGAGGGCAACTGCACGGGACAGCTCCAGGGGCTGATCCGACAGCACTGCATGCTCGACGTCGATCACACTCTTCACCGATACGACGGGCGGCCGTTCTCGCCCGAAAGGGTCACCGCGTTCGTGAAGGAGGTGCTTGCCTGATGCCTGCCGTCAAGGACTACGTCACCAAGAACAAGCCTACGTGGTGCCCGGGATGCGGCAACTTCGGCATGTGGGAGGCGCTCAAGCGCGCGCTCTCCGAACTCGAGATGGAGTTTCACGACTACTCGATCGTCTGGGGCATCGGGTGTCACGGAAACGGTGCCGATTTCACCAAAACTGCGGGCTTCCATGCGCTGCACGGACGTACCCTGCCCGTTGCGACCGCGCTATCGCTGACGCGACCGGACCTCAAGGTGATCGTCGAGATGGGAGACGGTGACGGATACGGGCTAGGGATGGGGCACTTCGTGCACTCGGTCAGGCGTAACATCGACCTGACCTGCATTGCGCATAACAACCAGATCTATGGGCTCACCGTCGGCCAAGCCTCCCCCACCACCGAACACCTAATGAAGACCGTCTCGACCCCCGACGGCGTTCTCGAAGAACCCGTCAACCCCTTAGGTCTTGCGCTTGCTCAGGGTGCGACATTCGTGGCCCGAGGCTTCGCGGGCGACATCCCGCATCTGACCGAACTCTACAAAGAGGCCATCCAGCACGAAGGCTTCGCGCTCGTCGACGTGTTCCAGCCGTGCGTGACCTTCAACAAGCTCAACACGTTCACTTGGTTCCGCGAGCGTGTCTACAAACTCGACGAGACCGATCACGACCCGAGCGATCACACGGCGGCCTTCAACCTGTCGATGACCACGTTCCACGAGCTTACCTGCGCGCCGGATGAGTGTCGGATTCCCGTCGGAGTCTTCTATCGCGACACCGAGACTCCCACTTACAACGAACGTGCTGTGGCGACTGACGCGCCCGGATACAAACGCGCCGAGGAAGTACGCGACATCTCGAAGCTGCTCGACTCGCTCGGCTAGCTCGCGCTGTTCAACTGGACGTTCGGCGGCCCCGCAGCCTTAGACTGCGTCGATCAGGTGTCCCGATAGGTGACCCGCTAGATGAGTTCGAGCGCCTTACCTGCCTCGGCGAAGGCGTCGAGAGCTTGTGCGATGTCCTCGTCGGTGTGGGTGGCCATGATACACGTCCGCAGTCTGTCCATGCCGCGAGGCACTGCGGGGTGAACGATCGGACAGACGAAGACCCCTCGGTCGAAGAGCATCCGAGTGAGATCCATAGCCTTGGCCTCGTCGCCCACCAGCACGGGTACCACGCACGTCGTCGAGTCTATCGTATTCCAGCCTTGGGCCTTTAGCCCGTCGGCGTAGCCGCGAGTCACCTCGTGCAGCCGTGACACGCGCTCGGGCTCGTCTTCGATGACATCGAACGCCGCGATCGCCGCCGCGCTCTGGGCGGGCGGCAGGGCGGCAGAGAAGATGAACGGGCGGGACATGTGGCGCTGGTAATCCACGATGTCGCTCGTGGCGGCAAGATAGCCTCCCACGCTCGGAATCGACTTGGAGAGCGTACCCATCTTCAGGTCGATCGAGCCGGGCATGCCGAAGTGCTCCTCCACGCCGTGTCCGGTAGCGCCCAAAGAACCGGTGGAGTGCGCCTCGTCGACCATCAGACGCGCGCCGTAACGGTCGCACAGCTCTCGCGTTCTTGGGAGATCCATTACATCTCCGTCCATGGAAAAGACGGAGTCGGCGGCCACAAGAATGCTCTTGTGCTCGCCCGCAGCCTGGGAGAGCAGTTTCTCGAGGTGCTCCATGTCGTTGTGGCGATATGTGCGCCACTTGGCACCCGAAAGGAGGCACCCGTCCACGATGCTAGCGTGATCGAGCTTGTCCATCAGCACCAGATCGCCTGGGCCCATCAGACCGCTCATGATAGCGATGTTGGTCACGTATCCGCTCGAGTAGACGCACGCGTCCTCGCGACCGGTGAACTCCGCGATACGAGCTTCAAGACGCTCGTGCAGATCGGTCGTACCGGTAAGCAGCCTCACACCCCCGGCTCCCGTTCCGTACTTGTCGATCGCTTCTTTGGCAGCAGCCTCGATACGCGGATGGCCGATCAGTCCCAAGTAGCTGTAAGAAGCCAGCATGACCATCTCGCGGCCGTCGGTCATGGTCACTCTATGGTTGGTGCGACCGGTCGTCGCCTGCAGATAGAAGTAACGGTCCGCAGCCTTAATGGCATCTCTGCGCTCGAGGAACGCCTCAACCCGTTCGGACACGCCATCGCGCAGCATCGTCGTGGAATCCGACATCGCAAGAATCCTCTCTCTCTCTGCGCCGGTGCGCAACGACCGGAGCCGTGGAGCATATCTTGTACACAAAGTTGTGCACACTATACCCGACTCAGATGCGAAGCGGGAAGGGTGCTGCGGGTATAGACTCCAACGAAGCCTAGACCAAGATGGGAGATCTCATGAAAACCGTACTCATGGTCATAGCACCGGAGGACTTCCGTGACGAGGAGTACGCACACCCCAAAGAGGTTCTCGAAAGCCGAGGAGCCGAAGTCGTCACGGCCAGCACGCGAACGGGGACCTGCACCGGCAAACTGGGCATGACCGCCACCGCCGGGGTTGCGATCGCCGAAGCCGACGCGCTCGACTACGACGCTGTGGTGTTTGTGGGCGGACCGGGCTCCAAGGTCTTCTTCGATGACCCGTTCGCTCACTCGCTCGCCCGTGCTGCGCGAGAAGAGGGCCGTGTGGTCGCGGCGATCTGTATCGCCCCTTCCGTACTGGCCCATGCTGGTCTGCTCAAAGGGTGGCCTGCCACAGCGTTTGAGACCCAGCAGTCGGACCTCGAGAAGCACGGTGCGATCTGGACCGGCGACCCGGTTACCGTCGAAGGGTTCATAATCACCGCCAACGGCCCCGATTCCGCAAGGGCCTTCGGAGAGGCGATAGCAGAAGCCATAGAGATCTGAGACAGAAGGAGGAGGAACGCTAGTGAAGATGTACCGCTGCCGCATCTGCGGCGAAACCTATCTCGGCTCAGAGGTGCCGAGCCACTGTCCGTTTTGTGGAGCCCACGCCGAACACTTAGTCCCATCAGCCGAATACCCGCCCGACATCAACGAAGTCCGGCTTACGGAAGTCGAGCGCCGCGACATCGAGGCGGCGATCGAGCTCGAGCGTTCCAATGCACGCTTCTACTTCGGCATGGCGCAGCACAAGGACGACCCCGTGCTCTCCTCCGCATACAAGCGCCTCGGCAAAGTCGAAGCCGAGCACTGCGAGCTCTTCTGCAAGCTCGTCGATGTCGATGAGCCCGCCGACCTCAACGATCCGATGGATGACGTGACGGCCGATTGGTGCGCAAACATCGAGGACTCCATCGCACGCGAGCAGCGTGCGAGCCGGTTCTATGCCGAGGTCGTGGAGCGCGCGACATCAGAGCGCATCAAGGAAGTCTTCGCCGCCGTGAGCGACGTCGAAGCCGACCACATAGTGCTCGACCAAGAGGCTCAGCGACACGCGGGATGCGTCTAGGGAACGCTCTGTCGGCACGCGGACCGGGTCCGAGAACGGATTCTTCGGCGCGCAGTCTGCTGCGTCGGGGCATCTATTCCTCAGGAAGCGGGCAGTAAAGCCGATAGGCTCAGATTTCCTGGCGCCTGAACGTCCAGACCGCCAAGGCCGAGACTGCGGCTGCCATTGCGACGCTTGTCACTACCGGCCACGCTACCGGCACGTCAGGAACACCGGTGAGTATCTTGTCACCGGCTCCTAGGAGACCTGCAGGCGTGTACTCACGTGCCACGCCCCAGATAGAGGCCAAGGACAACACGAAATAGATTGCGATGCCAGCTCCTGCGGCGCCCGCTTGCGAGTTGAAAAGCACGGAGAGAAACACGCTGATTGCGACCATGAGAGCTGCGAGCAGGTACCAAAGCACGACTGTCTTGGCAAACTCCGCTGTAAGTGAGCTGTCGAACATGATTGCCGTGATGCTTGCGCAAAGCGTCGCGCTCACTGCGGTAGCCACCAAAAGGAGAATCCAGTTCGACAGAATCTTGGCGATCACCATCGCACCCCGAGAAACAGGCTTGACCAGCACGATCTGGGCGGTTCCTGCTCGGCGTTCGGCAGATACGGCTCCAGCCGTCGCGATTATCACAGCGATCAGCGCGATCTGCATCGCATTCTTGTTGAACTGCAGGTATGCATCGACAGTGGTGGCAGGCGGGATTTCGATCACTATCCCTTGTGCCTCGTTCGCTGCAATCGAAGAAACCAGTCCCGGAGCTATCTCGGCGAAGATCGGGCTCATCATCCCCAAGAACAGCATGATTCCGGGGATGACGAACAACCGCCACGTACGCACGATCTCTTTCAGTTCCTTGCCGAGGAACACCGCGAACCCGTGCATCAAGCCTTCCTCCCCACCATCTCGACGAAGACGTCTTCGAGCGTGGGTTCCTCGTCGATCATGCGTATGAGCGCCATCTGCCTGCTTGCCAGAATCGTCGGGATGTCGCGGCGTGCAGCCTCGACGTCACTTGTAATGCACCGTACGATCTCCCCCTCCCGCGAGCACTCGACCATCCAGGGCCGGCTGGCAAGCAACTGCTCCAGTTCCTCGGCGCCGGAAGTGACTTCGACGAGAATCCGCGAAGCATGGCCCTCGCGCTTGAGGTCGTGCATCGACGCCTGACGCACGACGCGGCCGTGATCGAGGATAGCCACGGTATCGCAGACACGCTCGACATCGGTGAGTATGTGGGTCGAGAAGAACACTGTCGTCTTGCCTTTGAGCGCCGCGATCATCTCAAGGACATCCTTGCGTCCCATCGGGTCGAGCGCGCTGGTAGGCTCGTCAAGCATGAGAAGCCTTGGAGCGTTGATGAGAGCCTGAGCTACGCCCAGGCGCTGTCTCATCCCGCGCGAGAAGCCTCCGACACGCACCTTGACGCCAGCAAGCCCCGCCATCTCCAGCAGAGAGCCCACGCGCTCGTCCAGTATCGCGCCGCTCACCCCGAACAGCTTGCCAGCGAAGCGCAGGAACTCCTCAGCGGTCATCCAAGGGTAGTAGCCGGGAACGTCCGGCAGAAAGCCCACGAGCGCCCTAACCTCATTGGTAGCGCTCACAACGTCGTGACCGAAGATTCGCGCGCCCCCAGCCGTCGGTCGCGCCGTCCCTGTCAGAATGCGAAGCGCGGTGGTCTTACCGGCGCCGTTAGGCCCGAGAAAGCCGAACACAGAACCCTCGGGCACGCTGAGGTCGAGTCCGTCGAGTGCGCGTACCTCCTTGTATACCTTAAAGAGTCCCTCGATCTCGATTGCGGCGCTCACCTACTCGCCGCCCCTCTCATCGTAGAGAGAGTCGACCGCACGCCGGGTGCGATCGCTCTCGATCAAGCTGGCTCCGCTGGCCGGAGTCGATTCGCTACCGGCCTGCTGCGGCACTCTTCGCCCGAGAACCACGTAGAGAATCGGGCCGACAAACCAGTTGCCGAAGAAGATGATCACCAGGGCCCATAACCACTTCTTGTCATGCAGCACGCGTGGCCGGCCCGAGAGATCGACAAGCGCCCATATCTGAACGGCAAGCTGGACGGCGATGACGGCAAAGAGTACCCACACCGCGGTCGTGGAGATGCTCAATGCCTCGGCGATTGAACCGACCATATTCGCTCCCCTCTAACCCGACCCACTCTGAGACACTCACTAACGGATGATAGCGTAGCAACTTGCGGTAGACCGCAGCTAACCTGGACGGCGCGTCTAGCCTGCCTCGGCGGCTATGCGGTCGAACTCGCCCGCATAGCGTGGCGCCAGACGCCTGAAGGTGAATCCCTCGGCCATCGCGCGCGCGAAGCCCGGTGCCGGTCTGTCCAGCAGCAACGAGCGCAGCCTCGCTATCAGCGAGTCAAGGTTTGAGTAGCGAAACTCGGGCCCGTAGAACTCGGGATATGCCAGCCGATCCGGCACCAGCGGATAGCAACCGGCGTAGCTCGCCTCGACCATCGCCAGCCCGAAGAACTCGTTGATCGCCGTTGAGACAGCGATGTCGGCCGAGGCTAGAAGCGCCGCGTATTCCGCTCGCGACTCAGGCTCCCCCGCATGCACGAGCCTCTTGCCGAGAGCAGCCGCAGCCCGCTGCATCTCCTCGGCACTCTCGCGAAAAGCCTGACCCGCGATGGCTACCTCGAACGCGATGTCCTCCTCGGCCAACCGGGTCACCGCGGAGAAGAACGCACCAGGTTCCTTGTCGTGCTCCCATCGGTGCGGCCACACTATACGGGGTACATCTCCGCGGGTGGGCGGATGAGCGTCTAGATCTGCAGGGTCGAAAGGCGGAGGCAACACGGCAGACTTCTCTGCGATGCGCTCTGCCACCCCGCCCGGACGGTGATCGGGAAAGCGCTTCAGAAACGGATCGATCTCGGCAAGGAAGCCCTCTAGGTTCCAGTGGGTGTTGAACAGGCAGCGGTCGGCAGTAAGCGCGCTGGTTATGTTGATCAGCGGGAACTGGAAGTCCCATTCGGCCTCATGCCTGTTGGGGTAGAGCAACTGGTTCTCGTGGAAGTAGACGATAGCCGGCACATCATGGACCGCCTCGGCGGCAAGGCCTTTGAACTCGGCCAGATTCAGGAATGTAGAAGCAAAGATGAGGTCCCAGGCACCCGGGGTCTGTGGCGATGCGCCTGCCGCATGTCCTGCCGTCATGTTGCCGAGGCGCTCATCGGCAAGACGCCGTGCCTCGGCAGCCATCGTGATCGCCGCGCCGCGCATGCGCCACTTCCACTTGCGTGCTGGAAGAGTAAGTGGTGTCCAATCGGCTTCTACCCTGCTGAGCAGCCCGTCCAGCACCGCCCGATGTGAGCCTCCGTAGTAGGGCTCGAGCGCCAGAATGCGCAGGCGCCTGCAATCGGGAGATCGAGTTGTGGATCGCCCAGTCTGACCGTCCATCAGCGGACTCCGGCCGCGACGACCCCTTCGGGCAGACGTTCGGGTGGATGGTAGGCTGGACACGGAAAGTCGACGAACTCCGCGGACGCTACGGCATCCGTGACCATGCGATCGACTTCTAGATCGGCCTCGGCGTCCCGAACCTCGTACACACTCGCGCGCGTTGCTGGAGTGCGTGGCATGAAGAGGGTGCAGCAGTCGGTGTGGCCCATCGTGGAAAGCTCGTACGTCCCGATGCGGCGTGCTTCGGCGATGATCTCGAGCTTGTCGGTGCCAATCAGCGGGCGCAGTACGGGCAGAGTTGTAGCGTCATCGACAGCCGCTATGTTTTCCAGCGTCTGGGAAGCGACTTGACCGAGACTTTCCCCGGTAACGAGCGCCCTGGCACGCTCGAAACCAGCAAACTCCTCGGCCACGCGTACCATCAACCGTCTGTAGAGCAGCACGCGCAGATCCGGAGGTACGGCCAACGCAATCTCGCGCTGCAGCTCGCCGAAGGGCACCACGTAGATGCGCGCGATACCTCCATAGCGCGACAGGGCCGAGCCTATCTCTGTGACGAGCCGCTCGGAAGTGTCGGCCGTCTGAGGACGACCCGAGAAATGAACGCCGACCACGACGGCGCCTCGCTTCATTAGCCGCCAAGAAGCCACCGGTGAATCGATTCCTGCGGAAAGTAGCGAGATCACGGTGCCGGCCGTGCCCACCGGAAGACCGCCTATACCGGGGAACTTGCGGCTGAACACGAAGGCGTCCCCTTGGACGACCTCGACGAAGCACGTGACGTCCGGAGCGGACAGATCGACCTTGAGACCGGTTGCGTCGACTATGTGCTGACCGATGATTCGGTTCATCTCAGCGGAAGAGACGGGATGATCCGTGTTCGATCGGCGCGCCTCGACCGCAAACGTGCTTGCACCGGGCACCTCTCGAACGGCCATCAGCGCGGCGGCGTTCATGTCGTGCTCATCGCGAGAGCAGACGTATGCAGCGGCCGCGTAGGAGACCCCAGGCGTGTCAGCCACTTGGCGACAGACCTCGTCGAGTCGAGCGGGGTCTGTCACGCGCACCAGTAGCCGACTCGAGAAGCGCTGTGCCGTCTCGGCTGGAAGACCGGCAAGCGCCACAACGAGGTTGTCGCGCAGACGTCGCTCGAACATGGAGCGATTGCGCCCTTTCAGACCAATCTCGTGGTAGTGGATCAAAGCTGCGCGCTCGAACATGGCGCGCCTGCTACTTGTAGCTGTCTTGGACTCGCTCGTAGCTGACGTCGCCAGACGCGACCTCGTCCAAAGCCAGCGTAAGAGGCTTAGTGCTGGTCAGAGCTGAGATCTGTGAAGGCGCCATCGTGAGGAGCGCCTGGTCGCGCACTCCGTGCAACATGTCGTTGATCTGCCGAGCACGTCGGGCAGCGACGATGCACAGCGTGTACTTCGAGTCGACCTTCGAAAGCAGCAAGTCTATCTCAGGCTGGATAACCATGTGAGCAATCAGTCCTTCTCATCTCCACTGCGCACCTCGCGCATGGGATTCGATGATCTGCGCGAGCTCCTCTGTGGCACGCGCAACGTCGTCATTTATTATCACATAGTCGTAGTTGCCCGCAATCTTGAGCTCTTCGATGGCTCTTTGCAGCCTTTGCTCGATCTCGTGGTCAGTCTCGCTCCCTCGGCCCTTCAGACGGTTGCGCAGCTCTTCGA
>PWVH01000131.1 GCA_003563465.1 Coriobacteriaceae bacterium
GCGCAGCTACAAAGCCGGAGGGTTCTTTGCAACCGCCCTAGTGGTCAGTAAGCTGGACGGATCACCTGGCTGGGGCTACTACAAGCTGCTGAAGAACCTACGTTTGATCAGATCATCGCAGCGTCTGGAGGAGCTCGACATCTGGGCCGATCACGTGAGAAAGGCACACACTTGGTATGCGACGCACAACAGGTAGCGCCTGCCTAGCCCGCGCATCATTGATGTCGCTCTTGTCTCCGCGGGATTCCTGACACGAGTCGGTTAGCCTCGAGTAGCACCGCCGCTATCGTCAGGCCTATCGCCACAGCGAGCACCACGTTCACCTCCTTCCATGCCCGGAAATGCTGAAAGCCGTCCCATCCGGGACGGCTCATCGACTGTCCGTGGCCCTTCGGGCCTTGGTTCGTTTGTTCCAATCAGCGGCGCCTTACGGCGCCGCCTGCACTGCACCTCGGGGGTAGGGGGCAATTATCCGGATCCACCCACATATCAATCTGTTGGTCGCTCATACGCTCGGGCGGTTTCTGGCCCCCTAAGGGCGACCGTCGACCCTATGCTCGATACCGTTCATCGGTGCATAGAACCGGTGGACTATCTGCATACGCACTGGCAGACATTTCTTGGTATATTATGGCACGTTTTCGCGATACTGCCGTTACTATATAGCTAGATACGCATGGGAAGGCTGGAGCAATAGCGCTCTGGCCCCGACCAGAAAGGAATCGTAATGCATATCAAACAGATTCAATGCAAGGGCTCGACGATCAAGGTCGTCTTCGACGACGGCTCGACGAAGAAGCACCACTACCGTCAGCCATCGAAGGCAGACAACGCGAAGCCGGCGATCGAGCATCTCATGACGCTCGAGGAACCGCCCACGCTCGCAGAGTTCGTCAAGTGCTGGGAGCAGTGGCACAGGGACCCGGAACTCGATCCCGACAGCCACAAGCAGTACGACTTCGCGCTTGATCACAAGATCCTGCCGAAGTTGGGTGAATGTCGCATCGACCACATCACTGCCGATGTGATCCTGCGATTCGCTGAGGCGATGCGCAAGGACCGACTGTGGGAGTCTACGGTCGTAAACACCATTCGGATCCTTTCCGCCGTCCTCGGCGTGGCCAAGTCCTGGTTCTACATATCGAAGAACCCGATGTACGACATCTCGATCGGATCTGTCGGCAAGAGGCGAAACAAGCCTCCCAAGCCGAAGGGTCCCGGGCCTTATGACGAGAACGAGGCTGACGATTCCGACGTGGATTCGGCAGCTTAGATCGAACCGGCACGCGGGTGCCGGATCGGTGCCCGTGTGCTGGAAACCTACACACGCTTGGGAAAGGACGCTGGCTCCTGTTTCGGGAGACCGCCCCCCGAGCGGACTGAATACGAGTTCGACGCAAAGTACGTAGCAGGTGTTAAGGCCCTTCTATACCCAAAAGGCAGATATTGTCAGATAACCATCTCTTATAGTATATGATTGGAATGAGTATCAAATGGATGATCACTATGCTCGACCAACACTGACCGAGGCCGGTACCAGTCCCAGGTCTCGTCTCATCCAAGAGACCGCGAGGTTCTGGAGTTCGCTCGCTGACTTCGACAGGTTCCTCACTGTCTCGTTCTCGCAAGAGATCCACGATGCACACGGGTTTCGCAACCCGGCCAACCTGATGAAGTTCGTGAAGAGGAGACTCCGCTCCGCCGGCTACGACGGTGCGTACGTCATCGTACTGCACGACAACGACGGGACCCGCTACTTCCACCCGCACATCCTGTTGGTCGATGGAGGTACCGGGTCCTACGAGAAGGTAAAGCGCGCGTTCTTCGCCTACGGAGACGTCAGTCACGTCGGCAACGGGCCCATCGAATCGTTCGGTGCGTTCACCTACTGCGCTACCAGGCTGATCGAGACTGAAGACCGCGACCCTCTCAACAGCGCAGACTGCTTCGACATGCGGGTCGAAAGAAGCCTTCCTCCCCGTCGACGACGGCGTCGGCGCAGACGAGGAACAGGACGTGGTCGCAGACCAGCCGGCGATCACGGCTAGATGCCCTGTCGTCAGCCGTCAAGCACCTTCACAACCGAATACCGCCGCGGGATCAGGCACCACGCGGTCGGCGTGACCCTTCGCGGTCTCAACCACCGGGTGGCACTGCTAACCATATCGCGGTCTCAGGTACCGGCTGGTCGGCGTGACCTCCCGCGTCGGCCGCCTGGGTGATCGTTGTCTCGTCCTCAGGGCAGATGAGATCGAGGGTGGTAGTCTCTGTTGATTACTGCTGTAGGTAGCATTTATGGGTGGTATGAAGGGCAGTCATTGAATAAGAGGGGGGCTCGCCTGCCTATCCAAGCTTACCCCCGAGGGTGATGACCTCACTCAGACTAGCGCACATACCGAAAGGCCCGAAAAGACTTCGCCTATATCTCATCTACCCCCCCTGAGGCTATCACTCGAAGGCCTCGCTCTTTCTTCAAGGACATGAAGTCACATCCTTCGAATCCATCGACTCACCGAACCTACCGCCCTCGACTACTGGTAC
>PWVH01000043.1 GCA_003563465.1 Coriobacteriaceae bacterium
ACCGCTCACCAGCTGGGAGCTTACCTACCTGCATCTCGTCGAGCGGATGCTCTGGCGTAGGACGAGCGAGTCCTGGCGGACTACCGGCCTCTTCGCGGACGCCACGGTCAAGGTCTTGCTGGAGCGACCAGCCGGAATCGCCCGCATTTGGGCGCTGCTTTGGTGTGCGTCAGTGTACGGACGGATGAATCGCCATGAAGATGCGTATGTCGTGCTTAACCGGGCTGACGGAACGGCAGAAGCCGCCCGACATCCAATCCTTACCGCAGAAGCGGCGCTGAACAGCTCGGTTCACGCGCTTATCGGCGGCAGATACCAGGAGGCCCTGGACACCTCGAAGGCAGCAGCTCAACGCTTCTTGAATCTTGGGATGCCCGGACTTGCTGCCCGCGCGCGCTTTATTGCTGCCTGGAGCGCAATAAAGCTTGGTACGCCAGCCGGGGTATACATCGAGCTCATCGAGCGCGCGGAGTCAGGCCTCGATCCGCGCTACCAGTCTCAACTCATAAGAGGAGCCGAGTACCTGCGACGGTCTATCGACGACTCCTCCACTGCACTCGAATGGTACGCCCACACGTCTTCTGAGCGCTCAATGCCCTCCCGGTTTCAACTCGTCAGACAACCTATGCTCGGAACCCTTCTGGCCCTGTCAGAGCTCCTGAGAGGGCGCACTCATCGCGCGTACGATATTCTCGACTCTGCGTGGTCGCCTTTGATTAACTCGAGGCGCGGACTGACCGTCTCCCGTTCCGGTCGGATAGAAGCACTACTACTCTCGTCGTACTCAAAGCACGCACTTGCTACCAAGGCCCTGGGGAAGGCGAGGACGGTTGGCATGGGCTATGGCCCGGAAACCGGAATCCGCATCGCAGAGGCGCACCTTGCCGCAGCTCGAAACGACTTCGAGCACGTGATACATCTAACAGAGAACCTTCCACGCGAGCTTGTCGGCGAGAAGCGGGAGTCGCAGGCCTCCGACATGCTAATCTTGCGTGCAAGGGCCCTCGCAGCTACGGGCTGTCACACGGAGGCGATCGAGACTTACCTTTCGGCGTGCGACTTCCATGAGACGGCGATGGTTAAGGCCGCTCAGGATGTAGAATATGCCGCAAGAGTCAGAATCCTGTCCATGGACCCATACCAGCCCTTGGTTCGCCTCCTCCTCGAGCATAGCGATGAGGAGGCGACCGCCGGAGACACACAGACCCTCCAGGACAATCAGCGAACCGCCTTCGAGGTGTCTGAGCGGTCTCGCAGTACACAAGTGCGACGGGAGCTGCTCGATTTACTCGAGAGGCCGACCAACCATGAACTGCCGGGCGCCGAGGAGCTCAGACATAGGGAGAGGGTCAGAGAGCGAATCGACGAACTGCTGAGCAAGAGAATCGGAGAAGATGGGTGCGCGAACGAGACTCGCGCTCCGGAAGCCTCAGGTCTTGTGCAGCGCTTATTCCAGGAGCGTGAACAGGGTGAAGCTGAGGCATACGGGATAGACCTCGAGCGTTTGGGCGTATCACTCGATCGCCCGCAGGCAACAGAAATCCTTGGTGCGCTGCGCGATGACGAGCGACTGGTCTCCTGGTTCCGTTCCGGGAACTCGATCGTTGCGTTCGCGGCTGAGCACACCGGTGTAATCGAGGCCCGACTGCACGAAGGCGCATGGGACCGAGCAGCACGATTGACCAACACTCTGTGGGAGCTGGTCGCGGTGGACGAGCGAACCTCGGGTCCGGGACCGCTGTCTGTCAGCTGGTCGCGCACACTGCACGAGCTTGGGGAGCTGCTGTTTGGCCCGGTGCTTGGGGAGTCACCGCCTGTGGGGCGGGGCATACGGCGCCTCGTGCTCGTCCCAACGGGCATCCTTCACGGTGTGCCGTTCTCCGCACTCGGCCACCCGCACAGAAGCTCGTATGAACCGTTGGTGAAGAGCTACGATCTGGTGATCACCCCACAAGCCTGGGTCTACGGGAAACGATGTCATGCGGACTCGGTCGGACTCAATCGACGTGTCTGCGCCGTCATCGATCCCCGTGGCGATCTGCGCTCTAGTGCCGAGGAGGCCTCAGTCCTTCTCTCGTTGCCGGACGTTACAGACGGTCGCTGGTCGGTTGATGTTCACTATAGGAAGCCAGTAACGGCCACCATACTCGAAGAGATGTCCGAAGGGGCCACACATCTACACCTCACATGTCACGGGCGATTCGATCAAGAGACCCCCATGCAGAGCTCACTCCTTCTTGCAGCCGAGAATCAAGACAGTGCGGCTGGCGAACTCACCGCGTGGCAACTCCTGGGGATGAGATCTAGGTTCGATCTCATCTTTGCCGCAGCCTGCGAATCGGGGCAGACCCAGGTACTAGGCGGCGATACGCTTGTCGGACTGAACCGCGGGCTGCTATACCTGGCGCATAATGTCATCTCCGCTCGCTGGCGGATACGTGACGACGCGACCACGGCCCTGGTCGCCGGGTTCTATGGGCGCGTCGCAGCAGGAGATGACCCCATCCGTGCCCTGGCAGAGACACAGAGGCGATTC
>PWVH01000122.1 GCA_003563465.1 Coriobacteriaceae bacterium
CTCGATGGAGAGGTCGATGCCGCGAAGTATCTCGTGCCCCGCGACGCTGACATGCAAATCCTCGATGGCGAGCAGTGTCCGGGATTTCTCTTGCATAGAACCCTCCTGAGCATGTTGGCGGATTCGGACACGTGGCGTTACACTGGCGCTCTGCATGATACTCCTGTGGAAGAGGTTTTCCAGTGCGCACCGAATCGCTCTCCTTCTTCAAGTCCCTCGTCGAGGCGCCGTCACCGTCGGGTTTCGAGCAGCCTGCCGCTAGCATCCTGCGCGAGTACCTCGATCCGGTGGCAGACGAACTCGCGACCAACGTCATGGGCTCCGTGCACGCGCTGCTTCGCGGTTCCGACGCCGAGCGCGACGGGCGTCGGGAGAGCGTGATGCTGGCCGGTCACATCGACGAGATAGGGTTGATGGTCACCTACATCACAAACGAGGGCTTCATCGCTTTCAAGCCCGTGGGCGGTGTGGATGAGGCCGTGCTTCCGGCCGCGCGTGTACGCGTGCACACGAAGGAGGGGCCGCTGCTCGGTGTCCTCGGCAGACTGCCCATACACCTGCTCGAAGAGGACGAGCGCAAGAGTGTGACGAAGGTTCACAAGATGTTCATCGATGTCGGTATGAGCGCCGAGAAGGTCAAGGAGATCGTTCGCGTTGGCGACTGCGTCACCTTCGATGTCGGATTCGAGCAGTTCGGCGAGGGCATGGTTGCCTCCAGAGCTTTCGATGACAAGATGGGAGCCTTTATCTGTGCCGAGGTCATGCGCGTGGTGCGCGAACGGGGTGGCGCCGCGGTCGATCTGGTGGTCGCCGGGACGGTACAGGAGGAGATCGGGCTGCGTGGCGGCATCACGAGTGCCTACGGCGTGGACCCAACGGTGGGAATCGCCGTCGAGGTCGGCCACGCGACCGACTATCCGGACGTGGATAAGCGCAAGCATGGAGAAGCGGAATGCGGCAGGGGGCCGATCATCGCACGCGGCGCCAACATCAACCCCACAGTTTTCGAGCTGCTCGTGGAAGCTGCTGAGGCGGCCGAGGTGCCGCATCAGTTCGACGGCGAACCCCGAGCTACGGGGACCGATGCCAGCGCGATCCAGCTCTCCCGTGGAGGTAAGGCGGCGGCACTCGTGAGCGTTCCGCTGCGCTACATGCACACACCGGCTGAGGTGCTGGCTCTTGCCGATGTCGAGGCGACGATCGCGCTGCTGACAGAGTTCGTGCTGCGGCTCGATGCCGATACAGATTACACACCTTAAGCTATGCCCGTTGCAGATCGACATATCGCGTCCAACAAGAAGGCGTATCACGATTACTTCATCGACGAGAGCTTAGAGGCGGGCATCGAGCTCACCGGCACAGAGGTCAAGTCGCTGCGCCAGAACAAGGCGAGCCTGCGCGATTCATTCGCGACCGTGCGCAAGGGCGAAGTGTGGCTGCACGGCGTACACATCGCTCCTTACTCTCACGGGAATCGGGCCAACGTCGATTCCCTGAGACCGCGCAAGCTCCTGCTTCACAAGAAGGAGATTCGCTATCTTGCCGGCAAAACGGCTGAAAAGGGCGCCACGATCGTGCCGCTTAAGCTCTATTTCAATCGGCAGAATCTGGTGAAGGTCGAAATCGGGCTTGCGCGCGGCAAGAAGATGTACGACAAACGTGCGGCGATAGCCGAACGTGACCACAAGCGGGATGTCGAACGCGCACTGCGCGAGCGGCAGAAAGGCTAGATGAGCTCCTTGGCACAACGCTTGCGCTAGGTGGGTATACTTAGCGAGCGGGCCGCATATAGGCCATACCGCTGGCATGTCGGCCACAAGGGCACCTTGACACAGCCGGAACACGCATCCGCACACGGGGGCGACTGGTTTCGACACGATAGTCCTGAGGGAAGAAGCAGGCCGAGGTCTCCTCGCCTCGTTAAACAGGGGTAAGACGCCTTCAAGCGTCGACAACGATCTTGCACTCGCTGCCTAGATAGAGCAGCGACGCCGCCCGGTGTAAGTCTCCGACACCGGTTCCGGCGCCACTAGGAGACTCACCGAAACGGAGCCCGACGACGCTCTGTCAGGGACACTCGAGTCGTCTAGGAAGGGGTTCGCGGGTCACCGCGCGTCGCCCCGACCGAACACCAAGCGGTGACTGAGCCTGGAGATGCTTCCCAGGGGGGTGTCGTGGACCGGAGTTCGATTCTCCGCGCCTCCACCAGCGAAACTGAGACGAGCGGGGCCCCGTAGAGGGATCCCGCTCGTGGTGTGTCCGCCCGGGTTTCCTCGGCAGGAGAGCGTACGGCAGCGTTGACCTGTAAGATTCGGTAATCTATTTGTAGCGGCCCATACTCGCCCATACTGTTTGCGGGAGAGCCGCCGGGCGATCCGACAGGAGTACCACGTTGGGGGATGAGGTTTCCAGAGACGGTCGCGCGCCGACTGACGTGCACATGGTGGTCCAGTCGGTTCCGCTCCCGGCGTGCCTCTGCAATTCAGATGGCGACATCATTTACGCTAATGCTCTCTGGACCGAAGCGTTTCACCATCTCTCGGCGGAACCAGCCCAGGAAGCGATAAAGGACCTGCATATTGCGATTCACCGAGCGGTCGAGTCTGGGCGCTCCAGTGAATTCGAGGTGACCGTGCCCGGCTCAGACGATCAGTCCCGGACGTTCGCCGGACACTGCGGTCCCGTCGTGTTGTCCGAGGAGCCCAGTGCGACAGCGATGTGCGTGCTCGTCGACATCACCGATGCTCGACGTCGCGAAGCGCAACTCGCCTTCATGGCCACGCATGATGCCCTGACGGGGCTGTCCAATCGCCGGATGTTCGAAGACTCGCTCGTGCGTTCTGTGGCGCGTGCGGGCCGCGGTCGTTCCGGGGTGCTTATGATGATCGACATCGATAACTTCAAGTCCTACAACGACGCTCTTGGTCACAACCAAGGCGACCAGGCACTGGTCAACTTCGCCTTGCTGCTCCAGACACACGTGCGGGCAGGTGACATGGTTGCGCGCGTAGGAGGCGATGAGTTCGGAGTCGTTTTCGAGGCTACCTCGATAGATGAGGCAGCTTCGATTGGAGAAAGAATGCGCAAAGCGGCCGCCGAGGAGACCTTCGTCGCGGAAGCGCGCTCATTCGAACTCGGGATGAGCGCTGGGATAGTGCCTTTCGACGGCAGCGAGGAGATACAGGCTCTCATAGATGCCGCGGACTCCGCCTTGTACGAGGCGAAAGATGCGGGACGCAACCGGGTCATCGTGCGAGAGACAGGTGTCCTTCCAAGTCCTGACATCGATGCACGTGCGGCCTATCGCATACGGAAGGCCCTGCTGAGTGGTAGCTTTCGAGGGCACTATCAGCCGGTCGTACGTCTTCCCGAGGGCAGTACATCATATTTCGAATCGCTGGTTCGCATGGTTTCCGATGAGGGTGAACTCGAAATGCCAGCTTCTTTCCTTCCGGACACCGAGCGGCTTGGTCTCATGGGCCGGTTGACGAGGTTCGTGGTAGATCAGGTGGTCGAGACCCTCGCCACCATGAGCAATGTGCGGGCTTCCATCAACATCAGCGGGTCGGACATCGCCGACAGTTCTCTTCCCGAACATGTCAAAGAGCGTCTGAACTCGCGCAATGTCGATCCGTCTCGACTGGCGTTCGAGGTGCCCGAACGAGTGGTCACAACTCAAGCCGATGCGGTCCGCGCCTGGCTGGATCGCATCAAGCCACTAGGTTGTAAGGTGGTTCTAGACCGGTTCGGCGGGGGATCCCGGGGCCTTGAGCTTCTAAGGGATCTACCCTTCGATCAAGTCAAGATCGACGTCTCCGTGCTTGCCCGCCTGACGGAGGACGATGGAGGCACTGCCTATATCGAAGCTATGCGGCGCGTGATCGAGACGCGCGGCTTGGAAGTGGTGGCTTCACAGATCGAGGACCCTCGTGTCCTCGAGCGCGTGCGTCGGGCCGGTTTCGGCCTCGTGCAAGGTTTCGATGTCGGACGGCCTAGGAGTAAACCGGAGTGAGCCTTGCCGGCCTCGGCGGTGCGTCGTGGCCGCTCGTCGGCTAGAATCCCTCTTACACAGCGCCGCCGGCAAGCAACCCGGCGGCGACTTCACGAGAGGCCGTGTGATGGAGGATCTGGTAGCGGGTCTGCCCCCTTACCTGAAATACGTGGTACTTACGCTGGTTCCTTGGGTTGAGCTGCGCGGAGCAGTGCCTTGGGCAGTGCAGCAGGGCGAACGGGTATTCCTGCCCTTGATAGTGGTGACCAACGTCTTGGTGTTCTGGCCCACTTACTTCGGCCTGGAATTGATCTACGAGATGATTCCCGAAGGAACATGGGTACACCGCAGGTTGGAGCGGATTCGCTCCAAGGCGCATCCGTACGTTCAGAAGTACGGCTTGTTGGGTCTTGCCGTGTTCGTGTCCATACCGCTTCCAGGCACCGGCGCTTACTCCGGGTCTGCCGCATCCTGGCTGCTGGACATGGACTGGCGAAAGGCATTTGGGGCTGTTTGCCTCGGGGTTCTGATAGCTTTCTTCATCGTGTGGAGCATCTCTGAGGCGGTGGCGGCAGGAGTGGGCGTGTTTCGGACTCTCGGCACCCGGTGAGAGCTGAGCGTTGAGAGACATACTCGACAGCGAGGCCGGCATTCGGGTGAGGCTAGCGATCGCGCGCGATTCCGGTGTGTTGTGCGCGGGCGTGACGTTCCTCCCCGCAGATGCCATGGCCTCGTTCGTTCGTGACGTCGGCGAAGGCTCTCTCCTATCCGGAGCCTGCGATCGCTTGCGGCCCGATTTCTTGTTCGTCTGCTCGTGGGACGCTGATGCCGAGTCTGTCTGCGCCGAGGTCGCCGCGTGCGGCACGGTGCCGTTCTGGGTGGTTCGCGGCCCATTGGACGCTATTGCGGCGAGCCGTGGCTGGTCGGAAGCACTTGCCGGCACGGTCGAGGATTCGGGTGGCATCGCAGAGCAGATGGACCGTTTCGTCGACGAAGCGTGTTCTTCGGTTGCGCAGGCAGCCGCGTCCGGCGCAGGAGGAGTCGTGGTCGCTGAGGACATCGCCACCCCAACAGGTCCGTTACTCGATCCGGAGTACGCGGCTCGAGAACTGATGCCTCGACTCGGTAGCATCGCACAAGCAGTTGCGCGGGTCGGACTTGTGTCCGTCTGGCATTCTGACGGAGACGTGCGCCCGCTCGTTCCTTATGCCGCCGCCGAGGGGTTCGACGGGTTGCACCCCGGTGGACTCGATGAACAGACGTTCGAACGCGTCCTTTTCGAGGCTCGGCGCGCACGTTTGGCAGTCCTCGGGGGAATTTCGGGACATTCGCTTCGTGGAGGCGGCCATACTGCTGTCAATGCCGGAGTCGCCGCATCAAGGCTCGCTGATGCAGGCGGGCTTCTAGTCTCTGACGACGGAGGCGTTACTACTGCAGAAGAACTCGAGTCGCTTGCGTGCGCGCTGGAGGCGGCTCGGAAGACGTTTCACGAGCACGGTGAAAGCTGGTGAGTGATCTTTGCAGATGCTTCCGGGGTGTAATGGACACGTCGCGTTTCGCCGATGCAATCACCGTGCTAGGATTGTGCGGGTGCAGCCGCTTGCACGCGCCTTCTGTCGGCCATGCCAGCGGTCGGCTCGAATCGCGCGTCATACATACTGCATGAATCACAGGGAGGATGGCCGTGGCGCTCGAGGGCAATCTCAACGACTTCTCGCTAGCCGATGTGTTCCGCCTGCTGTCTTCCGGCCAGAAATCGGGTACTTTGCTGATGACTCGTTCCGACGCCGAAGGCAGGGTGTGCTTCAAGAAGGGTCGGGTCTTCTTCGCTTCCTCTAACTACAACCGGGAATCGTTGGGGAAGCGTCTAGTCAAGGCTGGCGTTGTATCCGACAAGCAGTTGCGCCAGGCTCTGGGATTGCAAAAAATCCAGAAGAAGGAGAAGGCCGGCCGTCGTCTCGGCCAGATTCTGGTGGACGAGGGCTACTTAGAGGGGAAGGTCCTGGAGAGTTTCATACAGGATCAAATCAACGACACCTTGTTCGACCTCTTCCGCTGGGAAGAGGGGGAACTGAGCTTCGATCCATCGGACACCTGTGAAGACGAGGACATCGGCATATCCGTCTCGGTCGAGAACATCATCATGGAGTCGTCTCGCCGTCTCGAGATGTGGGATCGTATCCGGCAGAAGATACCATCGATGGAGACCCGGTTCGCCATGGCTTCGGCTCCTGGTGAGAAGTCCATCGAGATTCATCTCAAGCCGAAGGAATGGATGCTACTGTGCTACCTGCATGGCGGCAGGACCGTGCGCGAGCTCACCGAGCTCACCGGCTACAATGATTTCGAGACCGCGAAGATCCTTTACGGTATGAGCGCGGCTGGATTGATCGACCAGATCGGTCCTTCAGACGCATCGTATGCTGTGGAGTGAACCATGGCTGAGCATGGAGGCTCCATCTCCAAGAACCTCACGACCGAGGAGTTCTTGCGTTTTCGCGACCATATCAATCAGCAATCAGGAATCTATCTGGAGGAGTCGAAGATCGACTCTCTTCGTATCTCGTTGGTGACTCGTTGCACACGCTTCGGGCTCACTTCTCTCGATGAGTACTTCGAGCTTCTCTCGATCGACGAATCCGAATTGCGGGAGCTCGTCAATCTACTCACTGTCAACGAGACGAGTTTCTTTCGCTACAGCGCGCAGTTCGACGTATTACGGGACAAAGTGATTCCCGAGATACTCGAGCAGAAGACAGAGGGCGAGCGCTCATTTCGCGTCTGGTCGGCGGGCTGCTCCACGGGCGAGGAGCCCTACACCATTGCGATGACGCTGATCGACTCAGGCATCGAAAGCATGGGCTATAAGCTCGAGGTCATGGGAACGGATGTATCCACGAGCGCTTTGGAGAGGGCGGAAAAGGGCGTTTACGCTCCCCGTTCCTTGCTCAACGTGCCCAGCAACGTGGTGGACCGTTTCTTCGAACCGACTCCCGAGGGTCACCGTATAACGCAAGAAGTCCGGAGCCTCGTGGAGTTCAAGTACCACAACCTGATCAAAGAGCCGTATCCCGTATCCCTAATTGGCAGCTGGGATGTCATATTTTGCAGGAACGTGACGATCTACTTCCGGATGGAATCCACGCGCCGCGTCGTAGAGAACCTGTTCCAGAGTCTTAATCCGGGAGGTTACCTGTTCATCGGTCATTCGGAAGCTCTCACCGGGATAACGGACAAGTTCGAGGCGCTCGAGTTCGACGGGATCTTCCTTTACCGAAAACCTCGGAAGAAGGTGGCGCAAAGCTTTGCCGAGCTAGTGAAGAGCCGTCTTCGGGAGCGGCGTTCACGAGCGCTGGCGTCCAAGGATGGCGAGGGGGAAGCGAAAGACTCGAAGGCGGCTCGGAAGGCGCCGCAACACGGGCCGGCGGAGTCCGATTCGCCTTCCGAACCCGTGAAGCCCGATGAAGTCCCTGCACTGCTCGACCGGGCTCGCGAGGCGCTGGCTGGAGGACGCCCCATTGAGGCCCTCGAGGCCGTGGAGCGTGTTCTTGCCGTGAACAAAGACAGTGCAGAGGCGTACTTGTTCGCGGCCTACGTTCATGCTGACAATGGCGATTTCGAAGCGGCTCTTGCCGAAGCCGAGAGGGCTCTGAGTATCGACCCCCTGTCAGCTGCGGCTCGCTACAGCCTCGGCCTGATCCATCTCAGGACCGATCGTCCCGAGGAGGCGACGGCGGATTTCAAACGTACCATCTACACGGACGCGGATTTCGTGCTCGCTTATCTGAATCTCGGCAACCTCTATCGCGCACGCGGGCGATTCGCTGACGCGTGCCGCGAGTACGAAGACGCCTTGCGGGCCCTTTATAGAAACCCTGAAGGCGAATGGTCGGTGTTTCTGGGCGGGTTCAAGCCTGATTTGCTGGCAAAGGTATGCGAGCGCAGTCTGCTAGAGTGTCGAAAGAAGATAGAAAGCGCCTAAAGAGCAGGGGCGGCGAGGGCGATATATCTACGGTACGGGCTTGAGCTGGAGGGAGTCAGAGATGTCCAACGCGCGAATCCTCGCGGTAGACGATAGCCCTACCGTACTCGAGATGATCAAGGCGATACTCGTGTCAGGCGGCTACGAGGTGATTACCGCTGTCGACGGCGCCGAGGCACTGGAAACGGCTCGCAACGAGATGCCCGACCTGATCCTGCTTGACGTGATGCTTCCGAAGCTCGACGGCTATCGTGTGTGCCGGCTGCTCAAGTTCGATCAGAAGTACAAGAGCATCCCGATAATAATGCTTACTGCCAAAAGCGAGGAGCAGGCAATAGCAACAGGTATCAGAACCGGTGCCGACCAGTACCTGACCAAGCCAGTCGAGCCGGAGAAGCTTCTCGCAGCGGTAGCCGAGGAACTCAACAAGGTGCAGGGCTGAGGGGGCGACCGATGGGGGATTCGAGCACCATCACCACGCGTGTTCTCGACGGACTCGTGAACGCCGGTCTCGTGACGGTCGAACAGCTTTCCGAGGTCAACGAAGCGGCCACTGCCGATGGTGTCACTCCCGGTGTCATACTTGCGCAACGAGGTCTCATCTCTTCTGAGAATCTAAACGAGGTTCTCGAGGAGGAGCTAGGTATCCCTCGTGTCGATCTGAGCAGCTACGAGCCTGACCCAGATGCTCTTACGCTGCTTCCGGCGGAGGTTGCACGCGAGCGCGTGATTCTGCCCTTGTTCGAGATCGAGGGCATGTTGACCGTAGTCATCGGGGAACCATTCCATGTCTTCGAGCTGGACGAGCTGGCGGCTGAGTTGGGTCTGGAAATAGAGGCCGTTCTCAGCGATTCCTCCTCGATAGCAGAAGCTCTCTCACAGCATTACGGGCACGCCGCCGAGGCTTCGAGTGGGCTCCCAGAAGGAAGCGAGGGGCCACCTCCCGCGCCAGTGGCCGAAGAGCTGGACGAGGTCTCCGAGTCGGAGACGTATTCGGACGGTCACGAAGTCGCAGAGGCGTCCGCCGTCGAATTCCAGGCGGAAGAGCCGGATGCTGTGGTCACCGAGCACATAGCGGTTGAAGAAGGCACTTGGGGGGTTTCTTATTCGGAGGAGCCGCCTGGGCAAGTCGCCGATACCATAGAACAGGTGGTGGACTCTCCCGAACCCGAGGGCCCGCAAGACATCGACCTCGATGTCTTGGCGGTTGCCGATGCGTCAAGAGTGGCAGTGTTGGTGACCGACATTCTGGACGATGCCGTACGCAAGGGCGCATCGCACATACATCTGCTGCCTTACAAGGACGACTTCTTCCTCGTATACCGAGTGGAGGGCCGTCTCGAAAAGATCACGAGCGCACCCATTTCGATGCAGGGTGCCCTTGTCGACGGCCTAAAAGGGTATGTGCGACTCGAATCGGTTCCAGCTACGTTGCCCGTTCTCGGGCGCGCGAAATCAAGAATCGGTGACAGAGACCTCGTAGTGACGGTGTCTGCTGTGCCCACCGTGTCCGGTCAGCGTGTGGTCGTGTCTTTCGCTCCTCACGATGTGGCTCCGCGCTCGCTATCGATGCTGGGAATGTCTGAGGCTGAGACCCGGGCGCTTCATGCCATGGTGGAGCGTGGACGTGGAGTGCTGCTTGTGTGCGCTCCGGTGGCCGGGGGCAGGAGTTCGACCTATTACGCACTGCTTGCGCATGCGGCCGCTGTCGGCAAGGCCGTCTACTCTGTGGAGCGCTCCGTCGAATACGAGATTCCATCGGTCGCACAGGTGCTTGTGAACTCGGGCTCTGCTGTCGGAGCGGTGCCATACTTTGCCGCGGGGATTCATCAAGACACCGACGTGATGGCCATCGACTCGCTACAATCCGTCGAAGACATCCATCTTGCTATCGAAGCCGCCGGCA
>PWVH01000130.1 GCA_003563465.1 Coriobacteriaceae bacterium
CCCATCGGCGATTGCGCGAATCGCCTCCTCCTGATGTCCGTATAGGTTCGTGATGGTATCGGGGATACGCTGCCGCATGTGCGGATGTAGCAGGCCCTCAGCGACAAGGGCTTCCACCGTTGCACCCTCGCGAAACGGACGCGACAGGCTCACATACGGACCCCTCAGCAGCGGCGAGGTTCGCGTAGAGTCGAGCGACAGAAGCTCTCTCATCTGACTTCTGAGACGCTCATCGGTGAATGAGTAGGTCGTGAACTGATAACGCAGGAAGCTCTTGACCACATTCTCCGTGAAGACGATAGGGTTGAGCGCCATGCCTAGACTCCCTCGGACAGCAAGTCGAGATAGGTCGAGTAGGCGAACACGCGGTTGCGCTTCTTGCCTGTCAGTTCCCGAACGATGCCAAGCGCCATCAGTTCCTCCATGGCCGAAGCCACCGAAGGGAACGAGAGTCCTGTTCGAGTAGCAACCTCGGGTAGCGCAGCCACGGGGCGCAATCTTAGCGCCTCATGCACTCGCAGAACGGACCCCGCCTTTCTGCCAAGCCCTTGGATACGCATGGCGTCATCACTAAATCCGCCAACGAGTGCACGTGCGGTGTTCACGGCGTCATCCGCCGTCACCGAGACTCCCTCCAGAAAGAACGCGACCCACCTCTCCCAGTCACCCTCGGTCCGGCAGACCGTTAGCAGGCGATAGTACTCGTCGCGTTGCTGCTTGAGGTACAGGCTGAGGTACAGTAGCGGCTCACACAGCACACCACTTGCACACAGATAGAGCGTCACTAATAGACGGCCCACACGTCCATTGCCGTCAAGGAACGGGTGGATGCTCTCGAACTGGACGTGAGCCAGCGCTGCCTTGATCAGTACTGGCAGCCCGTCTTCTTCGTCGTGGAGGAACTGCTCGAGCGGACCCATGCTCGCCCCCACTTCTTCGTGAGGTGGAGCCACGTAGATTGCGTTTCCGGGCCGTGTACCTCCAACCCAGTTCTGGCTACGACGGAACTCCCCCGGCTCACGCTCGCTACCCCTTCCCCGCGAAAGCAGCACGGCGTGAATCTCCCGGAGCAGTCGAGAGCTGATGGGGAAACCCTCCCCCAAGCGCGTCATCCCAAGCTCAAGTGCGTCAACGTAGTTGCTCACCTCGGTGACGTCGTCAATCGGAACACCTGGTGCCTCCTCGAGTTCGAACAGAAGGAGGTCGGAAAGCGAAGACTGCGTGCCCTCTATTTGTGATGAGAGCACGGCCTCCTTGCGCACATATGTGTAGAGAAAGATTGCCGTGTCAGGAAGTAGAGTCGAGACACTGTCGAGGCGGCCGACTGCGAGTGACGCGCGCTCGAGCGGCTGCTGTAGCTGCGAGAGGTCGAGCGGCGGCTTAGGGGGCAGCGGATCGGGGACAAAGGCGCGAACGGTCTCGCCGCCAAACGTGGCCGGCTCGAACCTTCCTGAAAGCCCTCGTTGCATCGCTCCCCCTCTCATGCATAGTTGAATAGCGCTCAGCACTATTAAATTCTAACGTCCCAACACTTAATAACAAGCGTCACCCGGGTGAGCAGCGCACGGACTGTGCGCATGCGTACGCAGCCCTATCTCTTCCACAATAGCTTGCCTGCCTCGGTGTAGACCCGTACCTTCACGCCGACCCCAATCCAGGGCTGCTCGACGAGTGCCTCGAAGTTGAAGCCCTCCCTCAAGACAGCTCGGTGCCAATACTTCCCCGAACTGTCCCAGTGATATCCGAGCTTCCGGAGCTGCTCGTTGCGAGCCTCGTGGTAGGGGAAGCTAACCCGAATCTCCAGGCGAGCTCCATCCAGGGATGTCACCGGGATAAGGCGGCGCCAGTCGATAGAATCCAGCTTCACCCCGCTTCGAATGCCAGCCACGTATCGGCTCTCTCGATTCTCGTCATCACTCAGAATCACCAGATCCTCTTGCGCTCTAGTCAATGCGACATAGAAGAGCCGCCGCTCCTCTGACTCAATGGCCTCTATCGTGTCTCCAAAGACTCGCAGGAAGACCCAGTTCGGATGGATGAGGGGATAACTTCCCTCATTTGCATCCAAGACGATAACTGCTGCCTTCTCGAGACCCTTGTACTTATGAACGGTGGAGACAGTGACTCGTTTGCGCTCTTCTTTAGTGAAGTAGGACCGGATGTGCTCCTCGAACCTCGGTAGACCGTCCAGACGCTTGTGAAGTTCGTTCACGTAGTTGACGTAGCCAGGAATCGCATTACGGCGACACAACAAGACCACATCCTGACCTTTGTCCAACGCCCTCTTGGTCAGGCGGAGCGCCGCAGGTGTAATCTCGTCCCCATCGTGCCTTGCACGTTCTGGGGCAGTCGGAGTGAAGTCAGACAGATGCGCAGAGTGCACGAAGCCACAATCCGAACGGGCAGCGCGAGCCGGCTCCCCCTTGCCCCTCATCAAAGCATTGCCGACGGCAACCACCTGCTGAGGTGATCGGTGATTTGTGTCAATCAGAAGGCGTTTGCTGTTGCGGAAGAAGGTGTCGAACCGATCAAAGAATCGGAGTTCGGATCCGGCGAAGGCGTTGATTGCTTGCCAGTCATCGCCGACGCAGAAGAACTGCACACCCGAGCTCAGATTGCGAATGCCATCGACTAGGTGATAGAACATCTCAGAGAAATCCTGAAACTCATCGATCAAAACGAATCTCAACCTGCTGAGATCACCGATCTCGCGACCGCGGTCCCGCACGAACCGCCCGTTTCCACTACGGATTCGCTCTATCGCACGCCACATGAGGCCGTCGAAGTCCTCCTGGCCCCTATGCTGCAACCTGTCGAGGTATCCCGAGTAGACCGAGGCAGCAACCTCTAGGAACAGCTCCTCAGCCGTGCCAATTGCAGAATGCGCATCCACAAGGTCCTGCAACTCAGTGAGGCTAAGGTTTCGTTTCCTGCAGCGGCTCACGAAGGAGCGCACCGCCTGGGTGAAGTTGTCCACGGCTCTACGCTCGATCAGCTGCCACATCTCCACATCAGAGAGTGCCCGCGTCTGAACACCAGCCCGTTTCAAGGAGGCGAGTATGAGTTCCTTGAACGTATCCACGCCGCGCGACGCGATGTCCTCGGGAGTGAACTCGATCAGAGTCCAGTTCTCACGCTGCGTCCAGAACGCTCGCTTCTTCTCAGACATATCATCGTAGTCGGGATCACCCTTCATGCCGAAGTACTCGATTACGACACCACCGCGCCCGTGTTCAGGCAACACCGTGAAGTCCGGGCGATAGTTCACATTGTTCCAGCGATAGTTGCGCTCGTACTTGTAGTCAACGCCGTTCCTAAAGAGCGTGTTGGCGATAAGCCGTTCCCCGAACGACTTGACGTACTCGCCTCTCAGCGTCTCGCGCGGCAATGCCTCGCGATGCTTGACGAGTTCAGGGATTGCCAGGTGAAAGCCGCCCGCTTCGATTCTCTCCCAGTCATCCTCGAAGTGACTACGCATTACCTTCTTAATGAGCGGCGCATGTTCCGGAGACTGAAGATGGTCGTCAATCACCTCCTGAATCACCCGACTGAGGCCGAGCTGGCTGGAGTCATCGTAGAGCAGCTCCTCGTCTGGATGAACCAGGGCATGGGCCAGCGCATGAAACGTCATCACATGTGGTAGTCGTCCGCCTAGAACGTGTTCGAGGCGATTCCTCATCTCATCGGCGGCCTTGTTGTTGAAAGCGAGCAGCAGAAGTTCGTGTGGCTCGACGCCACAGTGCTGCTGAAAGAACATCGCTCGTGCGACTAGAGTCCGTGTCTTACCTGCTCCGGCCCGCGCAACAACCTGTATGTCTCCGCCATATGTGGTTACCGCTGCAGCCTGTCTGTCATCGAGCTCGGAATCATCATGCATAACCCTACGCGCCCAATCGCGCACGAAGTTCGCCTTCAGAGCTTCATAGTCTCTCAGGGAAACCAGTTGAGGATCACTGTTGGTACGCCAGTATTCATCTGCAGTAAGAAAGTTCAGTCCCAGCTGTTCTTCCAGCCGTCTCCGGAGAGTTGTCCGGAGGGCCTCTCGTGCGCGCTCTTCTTCTGCGATCCTCCGCTCTCGTTCGCGCCTCTTGCCTGCAGCCTCCCGCTCGCGCTCGCGCTCTTGTGCCTCCTCCTCCTCGTGACGCTTCCTCTCGGCTTCTGCCCTCTTGCGTCGTATCTCCAACTCTCTCTTGCGACGAAGCTCCTCCTTGGTGCGACGTATGCGTTCCTGCTCAAGCTGTAGCTCCCGACGTCGAGTCTCCTCTGATTCGAGCCGAAGCTCCTCTTCCCGTCGCAGCCTCTCGAGAGTCTCTACTGAAAGCAATTCAGTTCGCGAGTCGGCTTGACGCAAAGCAACAAGGCCTGGCAGTAAAGCCCACTCCTCCGGAAGTAGCAGCTCCTCAAGCTTCCGGATAATCTCATCTCGCTCAGGCGAAAGACCTGAGAGTCGGGTCCCGTTCTTCACAAGCTGTCTGAGGCTCTCCACGTACTTGTCACCATAGTGCTCCCAATTCTTAAGGTATTGAAGGAGGCTGTCGATGAGCGCGACTACTTCTTCTTCCTTCACCACAGCGCCCCCTGCCCGCCCTCATCCGACAGCGACGCCGGCGACTCCTCCGTGCGCCCCGGCTCCTCGCCGAGCAGCTCCCGGTAGCCCTGCTCGCCGAGCAGGTTGCGCGTGTGCAGGTGACACTCGCGCCACGACTCCTCCGCACTCTGCGCGAGCTGCCAGTCGTAGAACCGCGGCCCCAGCCGGCTCGCGACCGGCTGCGGGTGCTTCGCGCGCTCGTCGTGGCCGAGGCCGTAGTCGGCGAGCCGAAGCGTCTCCGGCAGCATCCACCCCTCGCCCTCGTTCCGGCCGAGGAACGCCTCGATACCGGCGTCGCAGTCGCCGCCGCACGCGCGGATCTTCTCCTCGAGGTCGTGGAAGGCGACGAGCGTGAGCACCGTGTGGCGTAGCTCGGGGTCCTTGTCCTTGTCGACACGCCAGAAGCCTTCCTGGTCCAGCTGGCTGGACAGAATCGCAAGATGCTCCGAGGGTAGGTCGACATCTGCGAGCACATCCCTGAGCGCGTGACAGTCCAGGCCGAACAGAAGCGTAGCCAAGGCATCCGCCGTGACTCTGGCCCCAGTTCGGGCTGCGTGACTCAGCAGGAGGTCCGCTCGACAGAGTTTCAGTCCCGTGTGGAGAACTTGGGCAGCATAGAGCGGAGCGACAAACGTGGTTCTGAGTGAGAAGTCACTCAGCCGTCTCGAGGCTCGCCGCGGCGACGGCGCAACGCACTCGTCGAGAATGAACCAATTGAGGTTGGGGCCTACAACCCGTGTTCGGAGCAGCCAGTCGAACACGGGACTGTCGAGAGAGGCTGCAAGCGCATGGGCAACCAGCGCCGACTCATGTCGCAGCGTCGCAACGGCATTCCCAGCTGGCGAGTCTGCGAGTACGGCTGCCGTCATAGTCCGCGCCTCGGTGGCTCGCGCAACAGCACGAAAACCCACGCGGTATCCTGACGCGCGGGCTGCCTGCCAGTCTGCCAAACGCATCAGGTACTGCGGATCAAGCATCTTCCACTCATTAGGGATGGTCTCCCACTGCGCACTCAATCCGGTGCCGGACAACCAACGCTTCCGCGCCGAGTCGAAGATCCCGACCATCGGCCCTTGATACAGCGGCAGGGCCACATCCTCAACCTCGTCCTCGCGAATCCACGCATCTCCCTCGCGCGACAGCACCACCCCCGCAGGGATCTCCGCGCGCGGCACTGGCAGCGCGTCGTAGGGCGGCTGGGCGCAGCGGAGCCGCCAGAGCGTACGCACGACGTCGCCGGGCTTCAGGATGTGGCCGTGCACGAAGCGCGCCTCGGCCTCGCGGCGCTCGGGCCCGGCGGTGGTATCGAAGAGCCACTCCTCGAGCTCGACTTCGGCAGGCACGACGCGCGTGGGGTCGACGCCGAGCTCGGCCCAGAGCTCCTCTGTCGGGCGCCAGCGGCCGAGCAGCCAGCGGCTGTACTCGTCGGGCCGGTAGCCCTTGGCCTCCCAGACCGGGCGCGGCGGGAAGAGCTTTGAGTCGTTCGTCATGTGGAACTCGGTCGCGTACGTCACGCCCCAGCCGTCCGGGCCGTCATCACCCAAGAGCACTGAGTTCGCGTAGATCTTCTCGAGGATCTCTAGGTCGCGCACGGACTGGATCTCTAAGATCGCGCGGCTCTTGGGGCTGAAGCGCTCGACCTGCTCGCGCGCATACGGCACGGCGAGCTCCTCGGCGCGCTCCCAGTCTTCAAGGTTTCGGCGCATGAACGCCGTGCGGATGGCATCCGTGCGCTCGCCCTTCTCGATGATGACCGGGTTGAACTTCTGATTGGTCCCAATGTCGAATATCCGCTCGCGATTCTCGAAATTGAATAGCCACTCCCAACCGCAAGTGTTGAGGAACAGCTCGCGAAGGATGCGCGTCTCTTTGTCGGAGTAGAGCCCCGAGGGCACGATGAACCCCAGGCGCCCGCCGCGCGCAAGCAGCGCGTGCGCAGTCTCGAGGAAGAGCTTGTAGAGGTTGATGTCTGCCGAGCCCTGGTGGCGGAACGGGTGCTCAACGTCGGCGTAGCCGCGGCTTGCGCGCCGAAGCTCGCGCCAGCCGGCGTGCAGCGCCTGCTGCTCCTTCTTCTTGGCTGAGATCACGAAGCGATCAATGCTGTCTTCATTGACCTCTGGGTCTCCGAAACAGTTCGCCGCGTACTTCATGAAGTTCGACTGCGCACGGAAGTCCGCATTGTAGTCGAGCCACGCGCGCTCGACGGCCTCGTCGGCGAAGTACTCGGTCTGCTTGCGCAGCGCCTCCTGCTTGCCGTACGAGCGGTAGAGCGGATCGATATTGCTGAAGTACTCCTTCGAGTTTGGCTTGGCGATGTCCCACGGCGGGTTGCCGAGCACCGCGTCGAAGCCAGAGCCGCTCTCGCAGAACACGTCCGGGAACTCGAGTTCCCAGTGGAAGAAGCGCTTGGCCGCCGCGATGCGGCGCGCGACGGCGCGGGTCTCCTCGGCAGGTGCGTGGAACGTCGTGGGTAGCGAGGCGTGCTCGAGCTCGTCGGCGGGCCAGAACCAGCACGCGCACCACAGGTCCATCGCTTGCTTGAGCTGCTGGTAGGCGGACGAGCCCACGAGCTCCTCACGGTAGATGCGGGCGCGCTCGGCGGTGTCGTGCACCGGCAGCTCGTGCAGGCGCGCGAGGAGCGCCAGCGCCTCGTCGTGCACCGTCTGCGCCTCGGCGGCCGCATCGCGCGGATCGAAGAGCGAGGGGCCTGAGAGGAAGCGTGCGAGGTCGTTCTTGAGCGGGGTCTTGGCGAACTCCTTGAGCGCTTTGGTTCGCTCACCCTTCTCGAAGTGCACGCCGCTTCCGTGCCCCTTGTCGCCGCCCTCGCGGTTCTTGAACGCCATGACGGGATAGTGCCGGAACGTGTCGAACCACGCGCCCACGAGTGAGTTGCCGCACTTGATCTTGTGGTCCAGGAACGAGAACGGCAGCGTGCGGTCCATCGTCTCGATCCATAGCGACAGGCGCGCGAGCTCGACGGCGAGTGGGTCGAGGTCGACCCCGTAGATACATCGCTCCACCACGTGACGGCGAAGCAGCGCTTTGAGGCGCGGCTCGAACTCGGCGTCGGTCGTGCGGCACGGCACGAGCTCGTGTGCGAGACGCTCTTCTGGCACCGGCTCGCCTTCGGGCGGCTCGATGAGACGCACCACCGCGCGCTCGCGGGCGGAGTCGTCGGAGATGCGGTCGTGGAAGAGGAGCGACTCGTAGAGCGCCTCGGTGAGGAAGCGCAGCGCTGCAACGGGGAAGGTGCCCGAGCCGCACGCCGGATCGACCACCTTGAGCGCCAGGATCTTCTCCGGCCGCTTGGGCTTCCAGGCGACAGGCGGCGCGTCGGTGTTGGGGCTGCCGTCGGCGTGCGTGGGCGGGTCGTAGGCGAGCGGGCGCAGCGTACGCTGCACGGTGGGGACCGCGAGACCCGGACGCGTATAGAAGGTACCCGCGCCCTTGCGCGTACCGCCCCAGCGCACCACGTACCACTCGCCGGGGAGCACGATCTCGCGCGAGAGCAGGGCACGGGCGGCACGCTCGACGTCCTCGGCGTGGCGGAGCTGCCGCTCGGGCGTGAGTCGGCCTCGCGGCGCGCGCACGAGCCCGGCCGCCACGACCGCGCGGCGCGCCCACGCTTCTGCACGCTCACGAGCCGAGCGGCGAGCGTCCGCGACCGCATCCTCAGCGGCGATGAGATCGGCTTCAACGCCGTCTTCGGCCACGAGCTCCTCTGGGGCCTCGACCTCCTCGGCTGCTTCAGCCTCTTCGGCTGCCTCGATCTCGGCCTCAGCCTCGTCAGACAACTCCTCGCCCGCGCCGGACTCGGCATCGCTCTTCTTCATCTTCTCCAGCAGGTCCTTGATGGCCCGCTCGTCCATGGCCTCGAGCCGGGAGAGCGGGAGCGCTGGCGCGTTGCCGACCGAGAGGAAGACGACGGGCTCATCGGCGGCACGTTTGAGCTCGAAGTCGAGCAGCCCCTCGTATAGGATGCCGATGTACTCGCTCGAGAGGTCCGAGAAGTCCACCGGCGCAGGCACCCACGTGCTCGACCGGCCCTGCCGGATCCGCACGCGTGTCCGGGTGATGAGCTCGAGAATGCGGTGCACCTGCGCATCGGTGACGCACTGGCGCTCGAAGCATCCGCGCTCGAACACCGCGAGTGCGCGCGAGAGACCGTCGTCGCTCGCCGGGTCGCCCGCGGCGAAGAGCTCGCCTCCATACGAGGGCACCGAAAGCGCAGGGTGCGAGGAGCCCGCGTGCACGAGTCGGAAGAGCGAGAGCACCCGGGGCCACGCCGCGTAGCTGCGGGCAAGGCGGCTCCCGCGGCGATGCGCGTGCTTGTCGAGCTCCTCGATCAGGCCCCCGAGGCCGTAGCTCCCGTGATAGAGCACGTTCTCGCGGGGCAACAGGTCACGCGACTCGGCGAACAGCACCACCACGAGCCGCATGATGACGCGCACGGCAGCACGGTAGATGTCTGCCGCGGCTTGCTCGCGCTGCCCAGCGGGCAGTCCCGCGACGTAGTCCGCGAGGACCTCGGAATGGGCAGCGACGAGCTGCTCGACAGCCTCTCGCACGCGCTCGCCGAGTACAGTGGAAAGTTCAGCCTGGCCTTTACGCGCATCCAGGACCGCCCGCTCGAGTAGACCGGGTTCGCCCGGTGCCTGTGGCGTCCAGAGCGCGGGCTGGACGAGGGTCCTCAGGGCGGCGAGCTGCGCAGAGGACCCGCCTTCTTCGAAGAACAGCTCCACATCGGCCTCGGCAAATGCATCGAAGTCGAGCCCGGCGAACAGCAGGCGCCACTGGCGTCCGTTCGTCACGAGGGCGAGACGATGACCTGACGCGCGCAGCCAATGAAGAGCATGGCTTACCGTGCGCCGACCACGGCCCACGCCCACACGCTTCTCGGTATCGATGAAGACCGGCAGCGCTGGCGTGTCGTCGGGCGCAAGCCACAGGTGGCGCGGCTTCACGGCCTCGCCGGTGATAGCGCGACGCCCGTATTCGGCTGGAACCGAAGAGCCCCGCAACCACTGCCCGCCGGCATTCGTGTCGAAACCGCAGGTGTGCTCGAGCACGTATGTGACGTACTCAGAGATCTCGGAGGTTGTCGGAGCCTGCGTGGCCAGAAGCGCATCTGTGTGGCG
>PWVH01000089.1 GCA_003563465.1 Coriobacteriaceae bacterium
AGCCACGGGAGCAGGTTCTCCCCGCTCTCGCAGTGAGTGAGTTCGACCGTTCCGGTAAGGACGTCGACATAGCTGTAGGAGACGCGTGCGGTTCGCTCCCGCTTCTCCTCGACCTTTACAACGAACAGGCTCGGGTGAGTCTGCTCCAAAACCCCCTCACGCTCAACGATCTTCGAGCGTCCCATGTTGGCCCTCAGGCGCATCCGGGTCCCCATCATCCCCTCGAGATCCGTTCGAATCCGCCCGACGACCTTGGTCTGACGTGCTACATCCATCCGCTACCTCCCATATTTCAAATTGCCATTATATCGAATGAAGGTGCAAAACTCAAGGTAAAACCCCATATTCGGTGGCCGAGGAGCCTAGCGCAAGAAACTCGCTCACTGCCAGGGTTTCCGCTCGCCTGGAGCCATCCACCCCAGCCTCAGAGAGCACTGAATCGACGGTATCCGCGTCGATGCCCAAGGCGGAACGTACCGAGTTTCGCAGGGTCTTGCGCCGTTGCGCGAAGGCAGCCTCGGCCATCCGCCCTGCAGCAAGCAGCTTGGTGCGAGAGACGTTTCGCTCGACCCTCTCAAGCCGCAGAACCGTTGATTCCACCCGCGGCGGCGGCATGAAGCACGCCGGTGATACGGCGAATCGCCCGGTCGGACACGCGTGCAGACGAAGCTTCACCGTGTAGGCCCCGTAGTCCTTGTTTCCAGGCTCGGCCACCATGCGGTCCGCCACTTCGGCCTGCACCATTACGACCGCGAAGCGAAGCGCGGGAATCTCCTCGAAGAAGCGTAGGACTACGGTGGCTGCCACTGCGTAAGGGAGGTTTGCCACGAAGGCCGAAGGCGGTCCGAGAGGTGTCATGAGTTCGGCCACCGGAACCTCGACCGCGTCGGCATGCAAGACGGTCAGGGCGTGACAGCCCGCCGTGGTGTCGGTAAGGATCTCGAGTAGACGTTCGTCACGCTCCACAGCTATCACGGCCCCTGCTACCTCGCATAGCGCCACGGTAAGCGTGCCGATGCCGGGGCCGACTTCAAGAACCGCGTCACGGCCTGACAGGTCGGCAAGTCCGAGAATGCGGCCTACCACGTTGTCGTCGACGAGGAAATGCTGTCCAAGCGCTTTGCGCGGGTGAATGCCGTGCGAGCGCAGAACCTCGGCGGTGGCACCAGGTGTCGCCAGCCGTGAGTGGACCATAGGCTCTCCAGCCTCTAGGGCAGGATGGTGATGGTGACGGTGCGCCTGCCCCACGCCAGGGCTTCGGCACGCGTGTCGAAGCACAGATCGATCTTGTCGCCCCTGATAGCACCGCCGGTGTCAGCAGCCACGGCGTTGCCATAACCGGGGACGTACACGCGAGTACCGAGCGGAATCACGCTCGGGTCGACGGCTATTACACCGTAGGTGGCGCGCGCGCCGGTGGCAGTCCGGCTGCCTACTCCTGGATCTCCAGACGAGTAGCCAGTGGCGGTCACGGTCAGCTGCTTGCCCTCCGTTGGAGGCTCGGCGGAGGCGGCCCTTGCACGTGCGGCCACTCTCTGGCCGGAGCGTTTCGTGCCCACAAGCACGACTTCATCGATCGGTTCGGTGCTGACTCGTTCGGCTGTCAGCGTCTTAGCGCCCTCGATTCCTGCCGTGACGAGCACTCGGTAGACTTGAACCGTCACGCCTGGCTCTCCATGGCGCTTGATCGCGCGCGAACCCTGAGAGAGTGTCGGGTCGTTTTCCGTGACCACTCCGTAGGGGACTTCGACCTCTTCTTCTACGATTCGCACGAACACGTCGGTCGCTTCGATCTCCATATCGGGCACCAGAAGCGAATCGAGTGCGGGAGTCACCGAAAGGCCGATGCTGGGATCTAGACCCGCAGCCACGAGCGCATCGGCTACGGTGGCACCGATGACGTTGAGCTTAATGGCTTCATCCGGGAAACGCAGCGTTACCGGAACGGCATGGCGTACGACGACCGTCATGCCGTCGGCGACACGGGTGTCCAGAGACGGTGCGACGACATCGGCTTCGCCAAGATCGACGTCTGATTGCACGAGCAGATCGGCAACAGTATCGGCCTGCGTCTTGATGTAGCGGGCTTCACCGTCTACGACCAGGGTGACGCCCTTCTGGGCCCAAACGAATCCGGTGACACTCAAGAAGACGATCAGTAGTGGGATGAATGCTGCGACGAAGTAGGGAATCCGAAGGAATCGAGCCGGGCCAGCCGGCGTATCTCGCATAAAACCCTCTCGTGACTCATCGGAATCGGTCTGAAGCGTGCCCCCGATTATAGCCGAGCGCTCTTGCTCGACCAAATGCCGAGGTGGCCACGAATCGGTCTCCGTCACCCCGCCGGCTACCGGCGCATCCGATACTCTCCGACGGCCTCGACCACACGCATGCCTATCCGCTCGGCACGCGTAAGTGCGGCGGGATGACACGCTATCTCACTCGGAGAATCGGGGCCTTCGACCACGAGTTCCTCGACGTAGTCGACGCCTAGGACCGCAAAGACACTCTTGGTCGGGTACACGGCAGCCTCGTAACCGTAGGGGTCGCCGCCGCTGCGGACCACCAGGAAGGCTCCTGGCCGCCTGGAAGGCGCCGGTTCGTCGAGCACATACCTGCGTGCCCAATAGGGCTGCAGCCGGTCGTAGAGAGCCTTCAGGACGGCGGGAACGGTGGCAAAGTACACCGGACTTGCCACGACGATGGCCTCGGCAGCATCGATAAGCCCATAGACCTCACTCATCCTGTCGCTGATGATGCATTCGCCCGTGCGCGAGCATTCGTTACATCCGAGGCACTGCTTAAGGCCAAGCTCGACGGTAGGAAGCATCTCGGGCCGACCTCCCGCCGCGGACACGCCGCTGGCGCATGCTTGCAAGAGAGTCTCGCTGTTGCCGTAACGGCGCGGACTTCCGGCGATACACAGAACTCGGGGTTCGACTGCCTCGATCATGAAGGGACCTCGCGATCCGCTCCGAACAGCCTGCGCGCGTTCTCGCTCACGGCAGCTGCGAGCCGGTCTTCGGGGATGCCGCGTACCGCAGCGATCGCGGCCGCCGTCAGTGTGACCAAGGCCGGTTCGTTGGTCTTGCCCCGATAGGGCACAGGCGCGAGGAAAGGGCAGTCCGTCTCGACCAGAAGACGATCCAGCGGCACTGCTGCAGCCGCCTCTCGGATACCTGTCGCCTTCTTGAAGGTCGTGGGGCCGGCGAACGAGATGTGACAGCCCATCTCCAAGAACCGCCCGGCCAAAGCCGCATCGCCGGTGAAGCAGTGGATGACGCAACCGGACACGGGCATACCCTCCTCTTCGAGGATGGCTATGCCCTCTTCGTGCGCCTCGCGCAGGTGCACCACGACCGGAAGCGCGGAATCGCGAGCGATCGCGAGCTGTGCCCGAAAGGCGTTACGCTGATCGTCGCGTGGCGAGTTGTCGTAGTGGAAGTCCAATCCCGTCTCGCCAACCGCACCGACGAGAGGGTCCTGGGCCAGCTCGCTTAGGCGCTCTTCGGCGAGATCGTCGAAGTTCGCAGCGTTATGGGGATGACAGCCCACGGCTATCCGGACCTCAGGCGGTATCACGCGAGAAGGTCCGGCTGCCGCGTCCAGCCGGCTCGAAGCCTCCTTGATCCAGCCGGCCAGACCTTCGAAGGTCTCCTCAGGCGTTTCGGTCACGTCGGCGACCGCGACAACAAAAGAGACGCCCGCCGTTGCAGCACGCTCGAGTGCGCCTGCCGGATCGTCGAGCATGTCCAGGTGGGCGTGCGTATCGGCGACGCCGGAGCCGAGCCTCGGGAGATCGAGAAGACCTTTGGCGGCCATGTTAGAAAGCCTCCTCCCTGAGCTAGGCGTCCTGCTGATCCTCGTAGATTCTCGGGAAGAGCGGCTCGCCTTTGAATACCCGGTTGCCTCCGGGCAACTGGCCCCACCTTGCAGCCGAGACGATATCGGTCACCTGATGGATGTCACCGAGCGAGAGACGACGCCAGACCTCTGCCGAGGTCTCCGGCATCACCGGAGCGCAGAAGAGCGCCGCGATGCGCACGGATTCGAGGGTGTTGTAGAGGACCGTGGCCAGGCGATCCGCGGTCTCCTCTGTCTTGGCAAGGTTCCACGGCGCCACCGTCTCGATGTAGCGATTTGCTTCCTTGATCAGGTCCCACGTGGCCTCGAGCGCCGCGCCGAAGTCGAGAGCGGCCATAGCGGACTCGTACTTGTCCGGAAGCGACAGAGCCAGTGAACGCAGCGTGTCGTCAGCTTCGGTGGATAGTCCTCTCGGCGACGTCGGCGCCAGGCCCCCCAAGTACTTCTCGGTCATGTTGAACAGTCGTGAGCAGAGATTGCCCCAGTCGTTGGCTAGATCGCCGTTATAGCGCTGGACCATCGACTCCATTGATATCGAGCCGTCCTCCCCGAAGCGCACGTCGCGCAGGAAGTAGTAGCGGTATGCGTCGACACCGAACCGTTGTACGAGTGAGGCCGGAGTCTGGGCGTTACCTTTGGACTTGCTCATCTTCTCGCCTTTGGCGAGTAAGAAGCCGTGCGCGTAGACGCACTCCGGTACCTCGAGGCCGGCGGCCAGAAGCATCGCGGGCCATATCACGCAGTGGAAGCGGATTATGTCCTTGCCGACGAAATGGTATTGGGCGGGCCAGCGACGCTCGAAATCGGTCGCCTTCTCCGGATCGCCGTATCCGATCGCGGTGATGTAGTTCAGCAGCGCATCTATCCACACGTATGTCACATGGCCGTCGCCGAAAGGCAGCGGGACTCCCCACTCGAACGTCGTGCGCGAGATAGACAGGTCCTTCAGACCGCTTCTGACGAAAGCGACGACTTCGTTGCTGCGTGTCTCGGGACGAATGAAGGGGCGGCCCTCGACCGCGCGCGCGTCGTAGAGCTCGAGAAGACTGTCGCCGAACTCCGACAGCTTGAAGAACCAGTTGTCCTCACGGATGAACTCGAGTTCGCGCCCGCAGACCGGACATTCGTGGTCGCCGATCTGGTCCTCGGCGTAGTAGGTCTCGCACGGAACGCAGTACCAGCCTTCGTAGTGACCCTGGTAAAGATGGCCGGCGTCGTGCAAAGCCTGCCAGAAGGCCTGTACTCCCCTCTTGTGGCGCTCCTCGGTGGTGCGTATGAAGTCATCGTTCGTGATCCGCAGCATCTCCCAGGCCTCGAGGAAGCGTGGTGCTATCGAGTCGCACCACTCCTGCGGCGACATGCCGGCCTCATCGGCGGCCTGAGCCACCTTCTGACCGTGCTCGTCGAGACCGGTAAGAAACAGCACGTCATGGCCGGTCATTCGACGATACCTGGCCAACGCATCGGCGGCGACCGTCGTATAGGCCGTGCCCAGATGGGGCACCGAGTTCACGTAGTAGATCGGTGTCGTCAGGTAAAACGACCGCTCGTTCATCTGTTTAGGACTCCAGTGGTTGGGCAATCTTGGAAGAGTACCGATGGTCTCAACGTCTGCACCTGATTCTAACCAATCCGAACGGACAGCGCGGCGCGGGATATGCCTGGGAGGCGGTGAGACATGAACGACACGGGAATCGTCAGGCGTGTGGACGACCTGGGGCGGATAGTAATACCCATGGAGCTCCGGCGCACGCTCGGCATCAATGTCAAGGATCCTATGGCGATCATGGTCGATGGCGAACGAATCATACTGCAGAAGCACAAAGATGTCTGCGCTATCTGCGGAAGCAACGACGAGATAGTCGAGTTCAAGAACCGTTCCATCTGTGGCGAGTGCGTGAGGGCGCTAAAGGCCAGGTAGAAGAAGCCGTGTCCCGGCGCTAGAGCCTAGGGTTCGTGAGCGATTCGATAAGCGTCCTTGCGCGATATCCCGTGCTCTTCGGCCACGGCCCGTACGGCGTCCGAGCGTGACTTGCCTCCGGCTATCAGCTCCTCCACTCTCTTGCGTACTTCATCAGGGTCCGCCTCGCTCGCCCGGACACGGGGTGGCGGTCCCACCAGGATCACCACTTCGCCTTTCAGCTCGCCTTCCCTCTCCGCCAGGGCGGTCGCGAGCTCCTCGATACGACCGCGCAGGACCTCCTCGTGAATCTTGGTCAGCTCGCGTGCCATACATGCGCTTCTCCCGGGCAGAGCCTCCGCCAGCGCAGACAGCGTCGCTGCCGTGCGCCTCGGAGACTCGTAGAAGATTAGCGTGGCTTCCAGCTCAGACAGACGAGCAAGACGGGCCTTCCGCTCGCCCGCTTTTCGCGGAAGAAACCCGCCGAAATAGAAGGCATGAGTCGGAAGCCCGCTCGCGACGAGTGCAGTCACTATAGCCGAAGGCCCCGGCAGCACCTCGACGGTAAGGCCGGCAGCGATGCACGCGTCGACCAGACGGGCTCCAGGGTCAGAGACACCGGGCGTGCCAGCGTCTGAGACCAGAGCGACATGAGTGCCGGCCGCTATGCGCTCGACGAGTATCGGTGTTCGCTTCTCCATGTTGTGCGCATGATAGGGCTCGAGCGCGGTGTCGATCCCGTATCGTGCGAAGAGCCTCCGGGTCACCCGGGTGTCCTCGGCGGCCACGATATCGGCGGCACGCAATGCGTCGAGCACGCGCAGGGTCACATCGCCTAGGTTGCCGATGGGTGTGGCACACACCGAGAGGCGGCCGGCTGGCATCATGCTACTCCCGTGACTCCGGCTCCTCCGGCGACTCCGCGGGCTCCTCCGGCGACTCCGCGGGCTCCTCCCGCGACTCCGGCTCCTCCCGCGACTCCGGCTCTCCCGGCATGGCGATAGGAAGACCCGGGCGATGGGACTCCACCGAACCCGATCCGGGCGGTGCGGGCGCATCGGGCGGCGCAGGGGGTGCGGGCGCATCGGGCGGCGCAGGGGTACCAGGAGGCGCGGGTGGTCGCATCGTCTCCCCTGGAGCGCGCGGAGGCCGAGGGGGCATCGGGCCGGGGGCTATCGGAGGCGAGTAACCAGGCGTCGGTGGGGCCGCCACCACTTCGCGGCCGGTCAGGCGGCGGAAGAAGACCGTCCAGACCGCAGAGGTGAACGCCGAGAATATCGCGGTCGGCAGGAGCAAGATCAGGAAGAGCACGAGCGCTATCAAGGCTCCGAGCGCCAGGTTCCCGGCTAGCATCGAAGCGGCGATGGCGAACCCGAAGAAGGCCGCAAAGACTCCCACCACGATGCCGAAAGCGATTCCCACCGCAAACATCAGGAGCCACATCACGATGACGTCCTTGAAGCGCGTGCGAACATCGGTCCATGCTGCACCGATAGAGCCGAAGACCCCGGTTCCGTCGAGCACTGCGTGACGCACCGCCAAGTCGTCGAGGAGAGCGATCAGGATTCCGAGCAGCAGCAGCACTATCCCGCCGAAGAGCATCCCGCCGCACATGCCCACGAAGGCTTGGGCACTCGGCTCGTCACCGGCGATGACAGGACCGAGGAGCGGCGCAAGCATCGCGACCAGGATGACGGAGAGCAACAAGAAGAAGGGCAGCCAAAGCACGATGCCTATCCCGAAGACCTTGAACCAGTTGCGAAAGCCTGCGGCCCACCCGTCGAATCCGCGAACAGGACGGTCCTCCTCGGCTTCGTTGACCAGAAAGACCAAGCCGCCCTTCGCCGCGATGCTCAAGATGAAGAAACCCAGACCGATAACCGCCAAGAAAGCTGCGGCTGCGAGCACCAGAGCGATGTTGTCCTGAATCCAGTAGCCGACGCGTTCGAACTCGCGCAGGGCTGCGGGATCGAACTCCTGCCCGCTCATCGAGTAGTTGCCATACCCTCCGCCACTGTTGTTACCACCGAGAAACAGGCCGAAGAGCCACAGAATGCGATGACGCCAGACGACGTTCCAGGCCCGCTTGAGCACACCGATATGGTCCACGAAACACCCCCGCCTCACGTGACGGACAAATCCACTGGCCCTACTCTTTGACTCTCAGTCCACCTGCTTCAGCTCGTAGTCGCGAGCCCCGAGCCCCATTTCTTCCGCATATGCCATCGCTTTCGTGCCGTCGATGCCGCTGATCTCACGGAACTTGTCCACGCCCTCGCCGAGGCCTTCACCGCGAGTGCCGGCCAATCCTGGAGCCGCCTTGACGAGATCGTAGGCAGCCTCGTCTATCGCTACCGGGTCGGTCGAGGCCAGCACGCCGATGTCTGGCACCACGGCAGCATCGGAGAAATGCCAGCAGTCGCAATCGGGCGACACGTCTGTGACGAAGGAGAGGTAGACTACCTTGCCGTCCTTGCCGGCCAGTGCACCGGCTACATGCTCGACTATCTTCTCCTGGATGGCGTCTGGAGTGGACTTCCACTGCGTGGCGATCGCCGAGAACGGACAAGCCGCAACACACTCCCCGCACCCGTAGCACGTCTCGTAGTCCACCACCGCTACTCGGTCGGGTCCGGTCGCGATCGCATCGACCGGGCACCAGCGTACGCATTGCCCGCATGCGGTGCACTTCTCGGCGTCGACTTCGGGTTCGAAATCCGCATGCATGCGCTGTTTCGCAGAACGGCTGCCCAGCCCCATCCCCACGTTCTTCAGAGCACCGCCGAAACCGGTCGCCTCGTGGCCTTTGACGTGCGTGAGGACCACCATCGCATCGGCATTCACAACGCCCGACGCGATTCTGACGGTTTCGAAGTGCTTGCCATGCACCGGCACATCGCAGGCGTCTCGCCCGAGGAGCCCGTCTGCAATGATCAGTGGCGCTTCGACGGTCGCATACGCGAACCCGTTGTGGAGCGCACAGTTCAGATGGTCTACCGCGTTCGCGCGCTGACCGCGATAGAGGGTGTTGCCGTCGGTAAGGAAGGGCTTGCCCCCGGCGGTCTTGATACGTGCCACGACGTCACGCACGAAGATCGGACGCACGAAACCGGTGTTGCCTTCTTCGCCGAAGTGCAGTTTCACAGCGACGAGATCGTCATCGGCGATCGCTTCAGCAAGACCCGCTCGTTCGAGCAGCGCCCCCGCTCGCGTCACCATGCTCTTCTTGCCCGGCGAGCGAACGGGCGCGAACCAGACCTTGGCCCTCGGCCGGCCGCTCACCTGTGGATCGCCTCCCGTGAATCGTGTTCGTCGAAAGCGAGTGCGGCCGCACCGAGGATGCCTGCATCGTTGCCCAGTTCGCCCTGAGTGAACGTGGCGTCACGTCGTCCGGCCAGCGCCTCGGCCTGCATGACCTCGGCGGCACGTTCGACGAGGAACCCGCAAGCTTCACCGATGCCCCCGCCTATTACGATGAGCCGAGGGTTGAGAAGATTCACGAGTCCGACCAGCGCCCTGCCTAAGACCTCGCCGCCCTCTAGCAGGATCTCACGCGCGGCCTCATCGCCCTTGAGTGCGGCCTTTATGACCGCCTCGGCGTTCACCTGGGAAATGTCGCCGGCCGCCTCGTCGAGGACAGCTCTTCCCTTCGCAGTTCCGGCCAGCTTCACGCCCCTCGCCGCGATAGCGGGACGACCGAGATAGCTCTCAAGATGTCCCTTGCCCCCGCAAGGACACGGTGGGCCGTCCATCTGCACCACCATGTGGCCGACTTCCCCGCCCATACCCCGTGAACCACGATAGGGTTCGCCGTCCAAGAATAGACCGCCCCCGACACCGGTGCCGAGAGTGAGCATTATGAAGTCGCGCGCCCCTTTGGCTGCGCCGAAGCGGTACTCCCCGTTAGCTGCGAGATTACCGTCGTTGTCGATTGTGACTTCGTGGCGCACCCTTGAGAGTACCAGTGATCGGACGTCTACACCGGCAAGCGGGAGATTCGTACAGAACTCGACCGACTGTTTCAGGAAGTCAATCTGCGCCGGTAGACCTATGCCGATACCGGCGATATCGCTCGGGTGCACGCCCTCACTCATGTGTTCGACAGCCTCGATGATCGTGTCCACTATGCCGAAGGGCCCATTCGTTGGTGTCGGCGTCCTAGCGTCTTTGACCACACGACCCTTGCGCTCGACGAGGCCCGCGGCAATCCTCGTTCCACCGACATCGATTCCGATGGCGAACGATGTACGCATCTAGCCTCCTAGAATCGGAAGAAGAGCAGAAAGGAGAGACGAGTTATCTGTCCCCCGTGGCTACCCGATGATATCAGTAGTCCCAGAGGATTCCCCGCTGCTTCATGATGCCCAGGTCAAGCATGCGCCGCATCATCTCGCTCTCTGCCACCCCGAACAGGCGCGCAAGATACCGGTGGTCGTTAAACCACTTCTGCGCCTGCTCGAGCACCAGATACTCGGGCAACAACAGCTCTTCTGCGGCTATCTCGGCTTCATGATGGTCCGCCCTGGTCTGCCGCGGGTAGGAAGACTCGGAGTCGGCGAGCACAACCAGCACATGGCCCAGCAGGTGTGCGAGGGTGCGGCGGCGCTTGTCCTCTTCGTGAGCGGCATTCAAGAGGACTGCGGGCATTCCGTCCTCGGCTATGATCGCTCCAGAGAAGAACGTGGGAAGGTTCGCTTGGCGCACGGGTATTCCGAGGCCTGCGGCGAGGTCCTCGACCGAGACCGGCGGCTCTTGAACCGAAGCTCGCTTGAGCGCTTCTTCGGCGATACCCCGGTAGTATGCGTCGCTGCGAAGGGACACGAGAACGGCTCCCGGGTTCAGCACGGGAATCTCCTACCCGGTACTATCGGTTGCCGAGCACATATGCTTTCGCACTATTCTCTCACCCTGAAGCGCAAGACGCACGTTGCCCCTCGTCGGCGGAAGTGCGACGTAGCTCACACAACCCGAGCATACCCAAGCCGATAGACAACGGGTAGCATGAGAGAAGTGGCGGTTCGGTCCTCATGAACCGGGAGGAGGACGAGTGGCGACACTCGACTATCCGCAAGCCGAGGAGATCCTGCGGTTGCTCGCATCAGCGGTGAACGCCGCGCGTCTCTATCCGCCCTCTAGCGACCTGCCTGGACAGGCGCTCGATCGTTTCGTGAGCAGGGCAGGTGAGCTGACCGCCTCTTCGGGTACCATGCGCTTCCTCGTAGACCCCCATTCTTTCCGCATGGGGGAAACACCTGTCGCGGCCGCGCACAATCAGACGGTCACGTTGGCCGAGACCATGCATGCCATGCAGATAGGACAGCTCGTGATCGCGCCCGGAATGACACGTCAGGAGGCCGCCGCTCTCGTGAAGCTCGCCGGCACCGACCCGAAGGAGTTGCGCGCCGCAGGTGGGGCCCGGTCGGCTTTGCTGGCCGCCGGAGCGAATAACGTAGCCGTGATCGAGGTGAGCCTGAGAGCTTCTCATGAGGAAGGACTGGCCGGAGTCGACCTCGTCAACGCCCCACTCGAAGACGTCGCGATCGAGGCCGCAGCCGCCGCAGCCCGCTGGGCGGCCTCTGTGGGAACCGGAGGCTCTGCTGATGAAGCTGCTCAAGCCGTGAGCCGACTCGAGCAAGCGACTCGGGATCTTGCCGCCGCTCGCGTCGCCGAAGCCATCATGCATCTCAGCGAGGCAGAGCGCGTGCAGTTGCTCGCATCCGCACTGAGAAGAGATGCTTCCGGCCAGCCGATGAAGGGAATGCTCGACGTCATCGCCAAGATGAATCCTGCAGCGTTGGCTCGCCTCTTGAAGATGACAGCTCACAAGACCGGCGGAACGCCGGAGTTGCTGATCGCATCTTTCGAACTCCCATCGGAAACCGCCCGCGAGGTCGCTGCTTTGCTCGCACATTCGCCGCGGACGGAAGCCGATTGCGGCGTGCCGGCCGACCCACACGTCGAACGCATGGCCGAGGACGCATCGACACCGGGTGGCGAAGAGCACATCGCTCGCCTCAAAGCCGTCTCGGATTCCACCCGGGCCGGCAGAGCGCTTGCTGCCACTCTCGCTGTGGTGCGGGAAGGCACTGACGCCGAGGGCGTCAGTGCTCTCGGGGTCGCCCTCGCGCCGGCCGCACGCACCGGGGCTCTTGCTACCGTGCGCGAGGCGCTAAGGACGCTCGACGAGATTGCTGCCAATCCGGCGTTGGCCGACGAAGCCGCCGTGGCTAGGGCCTCGTTGACGGATCCCGAAGTCCTGTCCGACGTCTGCCGAGTCGTGGCAAGCGACTCCGACGCAGCGATCGCCGGAGAGCTTCTGTCGTCGGCGGGGACGCCCGGTGCCGAGGTGCTGCTCGAGCACTACAGCCGTGCCGGGGAAGGACTCCGTTCGCTGCTGCGCCCCGTGTTCCGAGGGATGAGCGAGCAGGTGATAGCGGTTGCAGGAAGGCAGCTTCGCTCCGAGGACTCCACGGTTGCGATGCGCACCCTGTCCGTCCTGCCCGACCTGGGCGAGCGGCAGGTCCTACAGGTGGTGACGGACTCTCTCGAACATCTCGATGCCGAAGTACGCCTATCGGCGGTGACGACTCTGGCAAATCTCAACGGCCCGGAGGCACGCCGCGCTCTGGCGAAGTCGCTGGCTCATTGGGATCCGGAGACACGGCGATGGTCGATTCGTGAGGTGGGCCGCGTGCGGGCCGTCGAGGCCATACCGGCGCTGGTGCGTATCCTGGAGAACATCAACATCTTCGATAGGAACCACGAGCTTAAGAAGGAAGTAATCAAGTGCCTGGAGTCCATCGGCTCGCGTGATGCTGTCCCGGTACTGGACCGCTGGTCCAAGAGGCGTTTCGTCTTCGGGCAGAAGAACAAGGAGCTGAGGTTTCTGGCAAGGCGCGCCGTCGAACGACTGGCCGCCAACGGGCATCCGGAAGAGGGAGTCGATGCATCGTGAGCGAATCAGACGTCAAGCGAGACGACCTGGAGTCACCCGAGGAGATAGCTGCGGAGATTGCCTCTTCGGGCAAGGCCCCCTTTTCGAGCGCCGAACTGCTGGCCAAAGCCAAGGAGCTGGTGCGTGCGCTCGCCGTGTCTCACACGAACGCCGGTCTTTACCCGACGACACACCCGCTCGTCGCCCAGTCGATGTCCGAACTCGTGGCTGCCGTCGACAGCCTGCGCAGTGAGGGCTTCTCCGACGTGACCGTCAACATCTACAAGGGCACCCTCTTCGTCGAGAATCAGGTCTTTCCCGAGGAGAGCATGACCTACCGCAAGACGATCGAGGACTTGCTGGCGCGCGGCATATCGGCGCTCACTTTTCTTCAGTCCTTCTCGGTCTCGGACGCCACGGTGCTCATCGAGGTGCTGAGCGACGATTCCATAACCGACATCGAAACCGCTCACCTCGCGATGGAGCGCCGAGGGGTCACGGGAATCGACATCGCGGAGACCACGGCCCTCGAGGATGCGGGGCACGACGAGAAAGGGCGGGAGAACAAAGCTCGGGCCAAGAAGACCTATGACACCGGTATCGAAGCCATGCGAGACGTCGAGACTCAAGTCAAGCTCGGCAAGGTGTTCGAAACCGAACCTTTGCAGCACTTGGTGAGCGGGCTGCTGGACAACCTCTTCCGGGACCCAGCAGCGGTACTGGGCCTGACGGCCATCAAGGGCCACGATGACTACACCCTGAATCACTCCATAAACGTCTGCATACTGTCGCTTTCGGTCGGCGCCACGATCGGGCTCGACGCCGAATCCCTCAGGTCGCTCGGACTATCGGCACTCCTATACGACCTCGGAAAAGTGCGTATTCCGGAAGACATACTCAACAAGCAGGGCCCCCTAACGACCGACGAATGGCACGTAGTGAAGAGTCATGCTGCCGAGGGCGCGGACCTGCTGAAACGCATCCAGCTTGTGGACCAGATGCCGATGGTGGTCGCCTACGAACACCACCAAAGGCACGACCTGCAGGGCTATCCGGAGCCGCCTGGCGGACAGGGACAGCATCTTTACAGCAAGATCGTGGCGCTTTGCGATGCATACGATGCGATGACCACCCGGCGCCCGTTCCGCCGGGAAATCAGGCCCGACAAGGCGCTGGCGGTGCTGATGCAAGGCCGAGGCAAAGCCTACGACCCGAATCTGACCAAGTCCCTTGTGACGATGTTGGGCATCTATCCGATGGGCGCCGTCGTCCGCCTCGATGACAGCGTCACGGCAGTCGTTTTCCGAGTGAACAACGACGACCTTCTGCATCCCCGCGTCAAGGTGCTGGCGGATTCCGCCGGGCGCTGGTACGAGGAGCCGGAGGTGTTGGATTTGCGCGTGGTGGATCCTGAAACCGGGCTGTTCGTGCACTCCATCGATGAATGCATCCCAGCAGCCGAGGCAGGAATCGACGACGTCTGGCAATACCTGTAACGCACGCGCCTAATCCTGTCGTATCGGTCTAGACCCGACGGCTATCACCGTCACCATTCTGAGTTGGTCAGGCTGAGCATGCCACGCTCGGCACCCGAACAGCATCCACTCACGATGCCGCCGCCTTAGCCGCCGGAACCAGCAGCACGGAGCAGCCGGCATCTCGTGCAACTTTGCGTGCGACACTGCCCCACACCATGCGATGCACCAATCCGTGGCGGCACGAAGCGATGGCGATCAGCGTGGCGCCCCACTCCTCGGCAAGCCCCATAAGCACGTCTCCGGGATCTCCGGAAACAACCGTAGTCTCTGTTCCTTCAGGCAGGGCCGCATCGCTCAGAGCCGCCTTGAGTTCGGTCTCGAGTCTTCGAGTATCGGCATCTTCGGAAGCCACGTGTACGACACGCACTTCTTCCGTCCCCGGGAGGCCAGCCACTGTCTCCAGAAGCAACGGAGTCGCGCCATCAAGTCCTGCCGCGACAAGCACCCGCGAAAAGGTCGTCTCCTCGGCGGCCAGAACGCAGGCCCCGCTCTCAGTGACGCAGACGCGCTCCACGAGGACAGGCAACGCCCCCTTCGAAACAAGGCGTTCGACGGTGCTGCCGAGCGCCCTGCCTAGCAGAGCACCTTTGCCGAGACTGGTTGCCACGATCAAGTCGGCTTCGTGTTCGGCCGCAAGCCGCTCCAGGGTCTCGACGGTGTCGCCCTGCGTGACCACGGTGTCGGTGGCGATGCCACAATCACGCACGTACCGGGCTTCTTCGGCAAGGCGCTCCTCGGCGAACTCCATGATGCCCGGAATCGAGCCTCCGGCCGTGTAGGGATCGAGATCCACGACGTGTACGATCGTCACCTGCGCGAAGGCTCCGGGTTCGGCCTCACAGATCGCGCTGGCGGCAAGTCCACTCGCCTCCGATAGATCCGTGGCGACGATAGCTTTCAGCATACCGATCACTCCCTATGAGGTGCTGGTGGCTAGCGCGCGCTGCCTGAATGCCGAGTGCGTGCGCTTGGCTATCCAGACTAGCGACAACATGAGTGGGACCTCCACAAGCACGCCTACCACGGCGGCGAGCGCCGCACCTGAGGTCAGACCGAAGAGCGCTATCGCCACCGCCACGGCAAGCTCGAAGAAGTTCGACGCGCCGATGAAGCCTGCCGGCGCGGCCACCCGGTGTTCGATGCGCCATGCCCAAGCCCAGCCATAGGCGATGGCGAAAATGAAGAACGTCTGGATGGTCAGGGGGATGGCGATGAGCAGGATGTGAAGCGGATTGTTCACGATGATCTCGCCCTGGAAGATGAAGATCGTCACCAGTGTGGCGAGCAGCGCGATGATGGTCACTGGACCGAAGGCCGGCAGAAACACGCTCTCGAACCAGGGCAGGCCCTTTCGCGCGATGAGCCGCTTGCGTGTGAAGTAGCCCGCTACCAGCGGCACTACCACGAAGAGTACGACCGAAAGCGCCATCGTGTCCCAAGGCACCGGAATCCCTCCGATGCCGAGTAGCAGCGAGACGATCGGGACGAACGCCACGAGCATGATGAGGTCGTTCACCGCCACCTGCACGAGAGTGTAAGCGGGATCTCCGTCGGCGAGATAGGACCATACGAACACCATCGCGGTGCAGGGCGCCGCACCGAGTAGTACCGCACCGGCGAGGTATTGCTGAGCGAGGTCGGGCGTGATGAGGTCGGCGAAGATGACGTTGAAGAAGAGCCACGCGAATCCGAACATCGTGAACGGTTTGATGAGCCAGTTCACGACCGTGGTGACCACGAGACCGTTCCTTCTCTCACCGACACGCCTGACCGACGCGAAGTCTATCTGCAACATCATCGGGAATATCATCAGCCAGATGAGCACCGCGATGGGGATGGAGATCTCCGCATACGTGTACCGCGACAGCGCTTCGGCAACACCCGGAGCGCGAGAGCCGATCATCGTTCCCGCGATGATACAGAGCGCGACCCACAAAGTCAGGTAGCGCTCGAATACACCCATGCGCTTCTTCGACTTGGGTTGGCGCTTGTCCTCACCCAAACTCGTCACCTTCTCTGCTTCTCGGTTTCGCGAGACCTAAGCTCCAAACACCCCTTGCCGCTGGCTTGGGGTGCGCCCTCGGCGGCCGCGGCGAGTTCGCGCATCTGGCTGCCAAGCTCGTCGATGCGATCCGTCTGAATCCTGCAGTGCTGCCAGCGGCCGACACGACGCGTGCGAACGAGACCCGCTTCGCGCAGGCGCTTCACATGATGTGACACGAGAGCTTCGGAGATACCGAGCGCCTCAGCTAGCTCGCAGGAGCACAACTCACCGCGAGCTAGCTCTCGGATGATTGCGAGACGATTGTCGTCTGCAAGTGCCTTCAAGGCGTTAGTGTCCATGTGCGGACGATACTCAAACCGCTGTTTGTATGTCAAGCGGTTGTTTGATTGATTGCCACGATGCACAGAAGGGCGCCCCGTTGGAACCTCCCTTCGCAAAGCCCTCTTCACGGCTGGCGTAGTATTGGGTGAAGAAGGAGGAGGGCCTTGGGCCCGCGAGAATCGGAGCCTTTCATGCGTGATGCATCGCTAGCCGGCGGCATTACCGCAGGTCTTGTGGGCTGGGTGATCGCGCCTCTGGTGGCAGCCGGGCTGTACGCCCTGACCGAAGGCGTGGGAAACGGTATCGCACTTCCTCTGGTCGCCCTCGTGACGGCGATCCTATACCCGGTCTCCCTGCCGTTTCTTATCGTTACCTTCGTGCGTCGCGCCAGACTATCGACCCTGCCACCGTCGAGCGTGTGGCTCGGAGCCGCGCTCGCCGGGTTAGCGCATCCGGTGCTCGTTGTCGGAGTCGTGGCTGCACTCGACCGGCTCGCTGCGAGCACAACGGGCATCGGTCCGGCCCCAAGGTTGATCGTCCTCGGTCTCGTGATCGCTACTGCTGGAATGCTCGTCTCGCGCGTCGCCCTATGGATGACTACGACGATCACAAAGCGCAGGAGCGAACCGCTTGCAGGAGACGATGACTAGACCTGCGTCCCCTGCGTCCGCGAACCGGACGGAGCTTGTCTCGACATCTGTGCTCTAGAGGGCGGCCGCGCCGACCGAGGTTCGGGTGTCGAGCGAGGCTCTGGTCCGAGCCAAGGAAACGAATCGATACTCAGCCGAGCAGGCAAGAGGCCGGGCACTTCGGCCCGACCCTTGAGTCATTCGATGGTGGCCAGAGACGGACTTGAACCGCCGACACGGGGATTTTCAGTCCCCTGCTCTACCAACTGAGCTACCTGGCCTTGCGAGTGCTCGAACATGGTACCCAGGTCACCAGTGAGGGTCAAGACGACAAGAGGCCGCAAGAAGACCTAATCGCACGGCTCACCGAGAAGCTATCGGCCAGAAATCCGGCTCACTGCATCTGACGCAGATAAGGATACGGATTGACCGGTCCTCGGCCGGGAATGTGGATTTCAAAATGAAGGTGGGGGGCGCTCGCGCTCGCGTTGCCCGAGTAGCCCACCGTACCAATGGTCTGGCCAGCACTGACACGCCCCGAGCCGACGGTGATGCTGTTCAGGTGCATGTAGTAAAACGTCCAACCGTTGTCTGCGTTTAGACGGATGTAGAGACCGCTCTTGGCCCCGTTGCCCTGGCTGACCGAGCCCGAGAGTGTGGCCACCACCGGGGTTCCGGTTGCGGCCATGATGTCGGTGCCTATGTGACGGCGACGTCCACCGTCACGGGAAGCTCCCCAAGTGTCGCTGTAGTAATGAGGTCCGGCGACGGGGAAGACCATGCCGTTCGGGCCCGGCACCATAGAGCCTGCACGTGAGGATGTCGACGTCACGGCGGGCCGGCTCGCAGATGCTGCGGCACGCTGTCTGGCCTCTTCCTCGCGCCGGGCCGCCTCGGCCAGCTCGCGCTGCACGCGATCGTACTCGGCCTGCTTGCCGCGGAGCCTCTCCTGAAGCTTGTCGCGCTCGGACTTGAGCTTCTCGACTTTCTTGGCACGATCGGCCTGCTCAATCTCGAGCCGCTCGCGATCCTCGCGCAACTCTACGAGCAGACCTTCGACGTGATCTATGACCGCGACATCGGTATTGGCGATCCTAGCCGCATAGTCCAGCCGGGTCACCAGATCGGCGAAATCCTGCGCGCCGAGCAAGAAAGTCATCAGGCCTAGATCGTCAGAACGATACCAGGCCTCCATGCGACCCTGAAGGAGCTCTTGGGCCTCGTCGAGCTCGGCTTCGTTCTGGGTGATTCGGGCCTGAGTGTCCTCGATGGCCTTTTCGGTCTCGTCGAGTGCCCAGAACGCCTTGTCGAAAGCCGCGCCGGCACGCTTGAAGTCGTCGTTGATCTTGTTGAGTTCCGCTCGCAGCTGCTCGACCTTGCTCTTGCTGGCCGTAGCCTGAGTCGGCAAGACAAGCGTCACGGCAACCAGCACCGTAACGGCCACGACAAGGGAGCGTATCAAGGGAGACGATCCGGTCATTATCACCCGGTCCGGGTCGGGGACACGTGACGGGCGGTCCTCCGGCATACCCGCCACTGATGCATTCTCAACCGCTGAGTATAGCACGCAGCGCCCCAAGATGGTCTTCCGTCCGTGCGGCAACGCACATGGACACCCCTCTGACCCGGCGCTTCACTCCACCACGCCGAGGCAATACAGATACCCGTCACGAGACCCGATGTAGATGCGTCCGTTCCAGACGATCGGGGTCGACTCGAAGGATCCGCCACCTGCGAACGAAGCGATCTCTTCTACGCTCACCAGGTACCATTCACCGTCGCGCCCCCGCAGCAGAACCCCTTCGGCCTCGCTGCCTTCCTCGGCGAGTCTGTAGTTCACCGAGAAGACACGGACGTGGTTGTCGTAGCCGGCGGTCACGATGAAGTCATCCACCATGACCGGAGTAGAGATGGCCGAGCCGATGTGATGGCGATAGACGAGTGTCGGCCTCGGCAGATCGGGCTCGTTGTTCGGTCCGTTCGCGGTCCCGTCGACGATGTCCTGGGAGATGACGTAGAGATATCCGTCGACCGAGTTGAAAGCGGCGAGGGGTGGACGCCTGCGCTCGATGTCGTATGCATCGTTGACGGCCACCGAGCCGATCACTCCTCCTTCCCATTCGGCGATTCCGCGGTCTTCGGTCGGGAAGTACCAAACCACGGCCTCGGCCGGCGGCTTGGTTGGATCGAGCTTGAAGACCCCTCCGCTACCAGGGATGTACTGCTTCTCGACGGGGACGAGCAGATGCCCGTCGGTCGTCGGAATCACCGTGCCGTCCAAGTCAGAACCGATGTAGAAGTCCCAAACGATGCTCAAGTCCTCAAGGTCGAGGCCGTAGACGTGCCCAGAGCCTGCCGCGATGTATAGAGTCCTGCCGAGGATGGCCGGAGAGGACTCCAGGACCAGATTGCCGCCATGTCGCACGATGTCGCGATCGGTGTAGAGGACTGGTGACTGAGCGATGATCTTGGGTCTACGGTGCCCGTTCCATTCGACGGTGGCAGTCGGCTCGAGCGCGTAGACGTAGGCGGACTCCACAGCTACGTATAGCCGCCCGTGAACGAGAAGCGAACTAGCATCGGCATCCTGACTGTAGGAGCGGGTCCTGGGCACAGGCAGGCGCCACAACTCCTCTCCGTTTGCGTACGAGACCCCACGCACCGGCGCTATCTGCGGCGAGCCCAGCGGCAATCCTACCCCGCGCCGCGAGCCTGCCATCACGATGTAGCTCGACGGGTCGTTCTCCGTCCAAGGAGGAACGAAGACGGTGTTGGTGCCTTTGATGACGTCAGGGAACTTGTAGGTCCACACGGTCTCGCCCGTCTCGGCGTCGATCTTTCGCAGGTTGTGGTCGTATCCTCCGATGAGCAGGTAGTCCCGCCCGCCCTCTCTGACCACTGTGGGCTGACCCGTCCAGCCGGTTCCCGACCACGTGACAAGCGTGCCCCCTGCGCCTCCGGTCTGCCCGCTTCCTATGTGCGCTCTCCAGATGAGGTCGAGCCGCTCGGGAACAGGACCGCGGCCGTAGGTGCGTCTGTGGGCGTCACCGAGGAAGGTGGCGATCTTGATGCCGTCGGCTTCGATATCTGCTGCAGAAGGAGGTTCGGGCCCAAGAGGTGGCCGAGCAGGAGCGACAGGCTCCTCCTCGGCAGGCGATCCGTCGAGAGACGCATCCACAGCCGACCGCTCCGGTAGCGAACACCCGGCAGCCAACACGATTGCTGTCACCATGAGCGCTGCGAGAGCCCTGCGCAAGCTGCCTCCTCGGCGCGTTCGGCAAACTAGACGCCGAAATCGACTGCCGGGAGACAGGAATCCCGGCACAGCCTCATTGTCTACCATGCGAATACGTGCGTCCATGCGCGCCTTCGCAGACGGCACGGAGTGATTCGGCCCCGTCCGATAAGCGAAACGCCGGGCTCTTGGAGCCCGGCGTCGAGTTGCGGCAAGCCTCACCAGCTGTGAGCAATCGCGTCTAGTACGTCGGAGCCTTCTCGGGCATCGGATGATGATGCTCCGAGCCGCCCTCGTCGTGGTGATGCCCGTCCTTGATCTCGAGCGGCTTGATTCCAAAGAAGTCGAGCGTGCACGGGATGTCCACCATGACCGACAGATAGACGTGCGCCGTCAGCATGATGATGAAGAGCCAGTTGAGGACGTAGTGAATCATGCGTGCCCACCAGCCCGCGAGGTCCGTGCTGCCCAGTAGCGCCCCGAGCCACCAGCCCACCAGTATGTCGCGCGGACTATATCCGAAGATGAACGGATTCGTGACGAGTGCGAACCCCGTGAAAGCCTGGATGATCATGAAGTAGAAGAAGAGCTGGTAGACCATCTTCTGCATGACGTTGTATTTGGCGACGTGTGGCTTGTCGTCACTCAAGAACGCATAGAACTTGACCACGCCAATCAGGCTGGCTATGTCCTTGCGGCCGATTGCGAACTCTCGCCAGTCCCTGGCCCTCGACAGGAACGCGTACCAGACGCGCCAGACCAAGACGACGGTGACTATGATCATCGCAACGTAGTGGATGTAGCGCATGGGAGTGCGTCCACCGTCGAAGAAAGGGAAACGTATGTACATGCCGCTAAGTATCAGGAGAAGGATGCACACCATGTGGACGAAGTGCAGCACCTTGGGCATGGCGGGAATCAGGTGGTCGTGTTCCGGCCACTGGCCTTCGAAGAACTTCTTGCGGAACCGCCCCGTGATGATGTCGAATGCGAAGTGCAACGCGAGCACCGCGACAACCACGATCCAGAGCGCCGTGAACACGACATCCATCCAAACGTTAAGACTCACAAGATCCATTCACACTCACCCCCGAGCATAGGCGAGACCGCCGCCCCCGTTCGAAAGCAACGGAGTCCCATCTCAAGTGATGGGCGCAACCCACGAGTGCCCGACGGCCAGACACGTTTCTCACTGGCATCTGTCCGGCGACAGGCACTCACAAGGAATCCGCCTTGCGGTCCAGGACTCTTTATCGCATAGAGTGCCATTGATGCGACATAATGTCACGCGTCTTTGCTGTGACGACAATCACCGAAGACATCGCGCTGTCGCTGCATCCCGCTGAAAAACACAGCAAGCCGGAAGGCCGATTGGCCCCCGAACTGCGTATATTCAATGGCGGGAGTGACGGGGCTCGAACCCGCGAGCTCCGGAGTAGCGAGACCAGAGGTTTCGAACCCTTCTCTTCCCGCAGTGGGTGAGAGAGCCGGCTACCGCACCTTGATGCTGCCCGAATAGTCGACGCATCTCGGAATCCTCTGCCTGGAGAGGACTGGTAACCTACTCTTGTCGGATGATTTGCCGATACTCATTGATGAGTATCATCACAGCTGTCCGAGTCGATCGACCCTGGAGTGCAAGATGATGGAGCAGCGAGCATGACGCCGCACACTGACCGACTCCTGTCCCGCGGTTCTAAGACGTCGCGCGCACTTCTTTTCCTTCCGATGGCCGTACTCCTGCTGTTCATGCTCCTCCCAGAGCGTGCGTACTCCACAGGTGTCTGGGTCGACGCTGGACACGGCGGGAGCGATCCCGGAGCGGTCGTCGGGTCAGGATCGACACGCGTCGAGGAGAAGAGAATCAACCTGGCTGTCTCTCTGATGTTGCGTGAGGAGCTCCGGAACAGGGGTCTCCGGGTGGGCATGACCCGGACCACAGACGTCTACGTAGGCCTACAGGACCGTGTCACGATGGCCAACGCATGGGGCGCGAATCTCTTCGTATCGATCCATCACAATGCAGCTTCCTCCTCGACCGCACGGGGAGCCGAGACGCTCTACAGCAATCACGACCCCGTCAACCAGATATTGTCTGCTCGTCTCGCGCGAGTTGTGCAACAGAGCGTGGTCTCGGAAACTGGGATGCCTGACCGTGGAGTCAAGGTGCGCAACGACCTCTACGTGCTCAAGAACACGAAGATGCCCTCTATCATCATCGAAGGGGGCTTTCTCACCAACAGCACCGACCTCGCGTTGATCGCCAGTCCGACCTTCCAGCGCAAACTGGCGAGGGCCGTTGCATCGGGAATCAGCACGTTCATCGCCGAAGGGCATCTGGGCGGCCTTTCGGTTCCCGGATACTACACGAGTGCGCGTTTCGAGCAGAATGACGGAAGGATCGCATACTCGGGCAGGTGGGTGAGCGGTTCGGGTTCGGCTCATTCGGGCGGCAGTTACATCTACTCGAACACCACCCGTTCGACCATCAGGCTGCGTTTCCGCGGCACCTCGATAGCGTGGATAGGTCCCCAGGCCCCCTCCTACGGGCGCGCGGAGGTCTTCGTCAACGGCAAGACCCGAGGGATAGTAAGCCAATACGCCCCGTCGGTCTCCTACCAGCAGACCATCTGGTCGATCAGCGGTCTTCCAGAAGGAGAGCACACGCTTCTGATCCGGGTCCTCGGCACGAAGGAGGCCGCGAGTTCGGGCACCGTGATCGTCGCCGACGCGTTCGATGTCGGAACCGCGATGCGCCCCCTGATCCTGCCGGAACTCGAACGGTCCGCCCGCTTCGAGCAGAACGACCCGCGGCTCGGATACTCGGGCAGGTGGATCACTGGCTCAGGCGCGATGCACTCTGGAGGAAGCTACGTCTATTCCTCGACGATGGGCGCTACCGTGAAGGCCACGTTCCGCGGCACTTCTATCGCGTGGGTCGGACCGAAGGCGCCCTCTTACGGCCAGGCGGAGATCTGGCTTAACGGCACGAGGCAAGGCACGGTCAGCCAGTACGCCCCGTCGACCTCCTTACAGCAGGTGATATGGTCGGCGAGCGGCCTTCCTGACGGGGAGCATACGGTCGTCATCCGTGTCACAGGCACTCGCGAGTCCGCCAGTTCGGGCAACGTGGTCGTCATCGACGCGTTCGATGTGGCCGACGAGAACCGTCCGGACCTGTCGGGCAGCGGGACGCCTTTCACCGGTTGGGCCGAGGAGTCCGATCCGGCGGTACGCTACGTGGGAAGCTGGCACTCCGGCACGGGGTCGGTCCACTCGGGCGGCGGGTACAGGTATGCGCGCGATTCGGATAGCTACGCGATAATCGAGTTCACGGGGACGTCGATCTATTGGATCGGGCCCAGGTCGTCTTCCTACGGACAGGCCGAGATCTTCCTTGACGGGGTCAGGCAAGGCGTCGTGAGCCAGTACGCGGATGCCACCTCGTTCCAGCAGGTGATCTGGCAAGCGACCGGTCTTTCCAGCGGCACGCACACTCTAGTGATCCGAGCGACCGGCAGCAAGGAGGCGGCAAGCTCTGGGAACACGATCGTCTTAGATGCGTTCTCGACAGAGCGTCCGCCACGGCAGATGGCGCCCGCAACGTTCGAGGAGACCGCTCCAGAAGTGAGAGAGGCCGGACGATGGGTACGAGGATCGTCCGCTGCCTTCTCGGGTGGCGGCTACACGTACTCTCACACAGCCGGCTCGACGCTGCGGATGTCGTTCACCGGCACATCCGTCGCTTGGATAGGTCCTAGGGCGCCGTCATACGGCCAGGCGGAGATCTTCTTGGACGGAGCGAGCCAGGGCACGGTGAGTCAGTACTCGCCTTCCGTATCGCTCGGCGAGACGATCTGGGGGATGAGCGATCTCGAGGACGGGTTCCACACGCTTACGATAAGGGTCCTCGGTACTGCCGAGCCCGCCAGCTCCGGGCGCATCATCGTAGTCGATGCCCTCCAGGCGCTGGTCCCCGTTCCTCCCGATGCTATCACGGTTCTCGAGGAGAACTCGTCAGGAGTCACTCGCAGCGGGACGTGGATCCTCTCGACCAACTCGATGTTCTCGGGCCGGGGCTATGCTTATTCGCGTGCGGCCGGATCGCGCATGATTGCACGCTTCACGGGTGAGGCGGTCACCGTGATCGGTCCCAAGGGCCCGGCTTACGGCCGCTTCGACGTCTATGTCGACGGGGTCAAGCGCGGCACAGCCAGTCAGTACGCGCCTACCGTGCTATACCAGCAGCCGATCTTCACGGTCACCGGGCTGAGTTCGGGCCGGCACACCATCGAAGTCCGCGTGACCAATACCAAGGAGGCCGCCAGTTCGGGCACCACCGTCGTCATCGACGGTTTCGATGCCGCACGCGAGCGCTGAGGACCGGCAGTCGTTACCTCTACCATAGGTTGAGTCTTGCTGAGAAACGTTTCCCGATACTGGGATACTTCTCGAAGACGCCGAGCAACTCATTGCAGCGAGACGTGATTCTCTCGCGTGAAATCGGGCGTGATGTCTGCGAGTAGGTAAAGCAATGTCGTGCGGTCTCCCGTGCAGGCGGCTTCGACCAGCTCGTCGATACGCTTGTCGAAATCACAAGGGAGGATTTTGAGCGCGTTCACGCGCATTATCTTCTCGCGGTCGGTGTCGAGCAGATCCTGCCCGGAGTGAACCAGCGTTTCGTAGAGCTTCTCGGCCGGCCTGAGACCCATGAACTCAATCTCGGCATCAACCCCACTGAGCGTGATCATCTTGCGAGCTAGGTCTACGATTCGTACCGGCTCGCCCATCTCGAGAACGAACAACTCACCACCGTCGCTGATCGCCTGCGCTTGAAGCACGAGACGCGCGGCTTCGGGAATCGTCATGAAATAGCGCGTGATTTCCGGATGCGTCACTAGCAGGGGGCCACCCTTTCTGAGCTGTTCTTCGAAGATTGGGATGACGCTACCGCGACTGCCGAGGACATTGCCGAATCGGACCGCGCTCGCCTTGATCGGTCCGCGCCTCGAGGCGTGAATCGTGAGCATCTCGGCTACGGCCTTGGTGGCACCCATCACGCTTGAAGGCATGACAGCCTTGTCGGTCGAGATGAGCACGAAGTGCTCCACTCCGGCGGCCTCGCAAGCCTCTATGACGTTGCGCGTACCCCAGACATTAGCCTTGACCGCTTCTTCAGGCTCGAGTTCCATAAGTGGAACGTGCTTGTAAGCGGCCGCGTGCAACAAGATGGCGGGCTGCTCGCGAGCGATGACGTCGTTCACCTTGCGGACGTCTCTTATGTCGCAAATGTGCATATGGGGGATTCCAGGCGCGATTCGGTGCAGCTCGAGGAACACCTCGTAAGTTCGGCTCTCGTCGATGTCGATGAGGAGCAGGCGGGACGGGCCGAGGTTTATCACTTGCCGACAGAGCTCGCTGCCGATAGAGCCGGCCGCTCCCGTCACGGCGATCACCCGTCCGGCGATGGTTTCGGAGACCTGATCGACGTCGATGGCCACCGGTTCCCGACCGAGGAGGTCCTCGACGTCGACCTTACGTAGGTCGGCTACGCCTACGCTCTTCTTCTCCCGCGTCATCGACTCGACGATGCGAGTCTTGGTCCCCGCTCGTGTGCAGGCATCGAGAATCCGGCGGCGCTGACTCTTGCTTGCGGAGGGAACGGCAACCAGTATTTCATCGACTTCGTGGCGGCTAACGAGCTCAGGTATGTCTCCCACGGATCCGAGAACGCGCACGCCACGGATGGCCCGGTTGGCAAGCGCGCGATCGTCATCGACGAAGCCCGCGACGTTCATGAGCAGATCCGGCTGGTTCTCGATGTCCCGCAGCAGCAGCGAGCCGGCGTCACCGGCACCGACGATGAGTACGTTGCGTGCCGACGATGACCGGCTCTGAGCCTGGAAGTAGGAGAGCAATCGGCCGAAGGAGCGGACAGAAGCCGATCCGATGAAGACGAACGCACTCATCATGAGCAGCGCACCGAGTGGCACGGGGCGCAACTCGCCAGGCTCGGTGATCAAAACTACGCCAACGGAGAGAATAGACAGGCTGATCATCACACCAAAGGCCAGTTTCACGATCATGTCCACACCCACGTAGCGCCACACGTGATGATAGAGACGCAGCAGGTAGAAGACGACGGGGAAGACCACGCTCGCCGCAAGTGCCACCAGGCTTACGTTCCCGAGGAACTCGGGAGTGACCGAGCCGCCGAAGCGCGCCCAGTACGCGAGAAGGGTCGACACCCAGACGATGACGATGTCGAGTGCCACGAACGTAGCCGTCTGGACGGCTCCCAGTCTCCGCACGCTGGGAGAGTGCTTCCCGGCGAGCGTTTCGGCTGCAGGACTCATCTAGTCGCCACCGCCATCACCTTGCGCACCGCTTCAGCAGTATCGTGAACGTCGCTGTCCCCCAAAGTCGGGTGTACCAGGAACATGAGCGAGGTCTCTCCGAGTTCGCGCGCGATCGGCAGCCTTTCGGCGGGTGCCAGGCCAGCCTTCTCGAATGCGCGCTCAAGGTAGATTTCCGGGCAGGCTCCCGTGAAGCAGGGGATGCCCTCGGCTGACATCGCTGCTGCAATGCGGCCACGGTCCCATTCCGCGCGCAGACGTTCGGGCCGGACGAAGACATAGTACTTGTAGTAAGCGTGGCCGAATCCTTCACCTGGAGTCGTTACCCGCAACGCCTCGAGGCCCGAAAGAGTCTCGTCGAGGATGCCAGCCGATCTGCGCCGCCGTTCGATCGAGTCCGGCAGGCGGAGCAGCCCCCTACGTCCTAGCGCCGCTTGCATCTCGGTCATACGCCAGTTCGTGCCGAAACTCTCGTGCACCCACCTGAATGCGACGCCACTTCCTGGGCCGGACTTGCGCGTAAGCTCGTACGACTTGCCGTGGTCCTTAAGCGACCAAACTCTTTCCCACAGTTTTCGGTCCGAGGTTACAAGCATCCCTCCCTCGCCACCGGTCGTCATGATCTTGTCTTGGCAGAAGGAGAAGGAACCGAAGGCGCCAGTTGTGCCTATCGGGCGGCCCCTGTAGGTGGCCCCGAGGGCTTGAGCGCAATCCTCTATCACGGGTATTCCGGCGGCATCAGTCACCTCGACGATGTCGTCCATGTCACATGGCCATCCTCCAAGATGCACGGCGATCACTGCGCGTGTGCGCCCTGAGAGCACAGTGCGGATCGAGGTGCCGGTGAGGTTCTGACTTCGCGAATCGACGTCCGCCATCACCGGAATGGCGCCTCGCATGACCACAGCACTTGCCGTTGCGATGAATGTCCGGGAGGGGACTATGACTTCGTCACCTGGACCCACGTCCAAGGCTGCGAGTGCTGCTTCGAGCGAAACGGTTCCGTTCGCGAGCGCGACCGCGTACTGGATATCGTGTGCAGCGGCGAACTCGCGTTCGAACTCGACCCCTTCGGTTCCGGTCCAGTAGTTGACCATGCCGGAGGCAAGAACGTCCGATACGGCTTCGAGGTCATCGTCGTCGAAGAAAGGCCAAGGCGGTAGAGGGGCTTCGCGCACGGGCGACCCCCCGTCGATGGCGAGTAAGGAGAGATCCTCAGGCATCGTTGGCACTCCTGATGAGACGTGGCCGCAGGCCTCCGAATCGCGGTTGTCCCCGGCTGCTCGTGGTACGTCGATTACCTGCGGCAGACCGTGAGTCACTATAGCAGAGCAGCACGCAAGACCTCACCTTTCGAGCAGCTCCCGGTAGACCTCTTCTAGCCCTTTCCAGATGCGTTCGGGAGAGAACTGCTCGGCAGCGCGTCGCTCAGCCTGCTTACCCATTCGCCGGGCCAGTCCCGGATTCGACAGAAGACGACGTAAGGCTTGCGTCAGCGCATCGATGTCTCCACATCGGACGACGAGACCGGTGCTCCCATCTTCTACGGAATCACGAGCCCCGGTCACATCAGTGGTGACCGTAGGCCTTCCGGCCGCTGCCGCTTCCAGTGGCGTGTTCGGGAAGCCCTCACGGTGTGAAGGCAGGCAGAGCACGTCCATGAGGTGGTAGTAGGGAGCGGTCTCGGATACGAAGCCCGTCCGGATGACCCCCGGGTGCCCGAGCAGGACCTCGCGCGTGTGTTCAGGCAGGGGGTCCCCGTCCTCCGTGTCGCCGACGAGGAGCAGACGGACCGAGGAATCCTCGGCATACAGACGTTCGAAGGCAGTCGCAAGCTCCACGATACCCTTGTCGCGTGTCAGCCTTCCGATGAAGCCGATCGTCGGTGCAGAGTGAGGAAGTCCATGCTCTGCGCGGAGATGGCCGGTTTTCTCGATTAGCTGCCCGTCGGGCCTGAAGCGTTCGATGTCGACACCATTGCTGCTGCCCGACCCGATCACCGTAGCCTTGTCCGGGCTCACGAGGCCGGTCGCGACTGCCAGCTCTCTCAGGCTCGAACTCACGCACACAACTTTGTGCGCGCAGCTGCAAGCGACCTTCTCGGTCAACGTCAGCATTCGGCGCGTGAAGCCTGCGGCGGTTTCCAGACGCAGCCCGCGCATGACATAGACGCGGACAGGGACGCCGGCCATCCAGGCGGCCAGCATGCCTAACAGTCCGGCTTTCGGTGTTCCGGCGTTGACTACGTCGGGGCGAATGCGACGTATCAGTGCAAGCATCTCGAGCAGTGAAGGCAGGTCGTGCAGCAGCGAAGCCTCACGGTACATGCGAACGCCGTGCACCGTCACGCCTTCTCGCTCGGCGATGTCGTCAAGTTCCGGGCCTTGAGCGCAGGCAAGATGTACGTCGTAACCGCTGCCGGCGAAGTAGGAGAACTGGCCCCGCAGGAGCGTCTGCGCACTCAATGGAATCGTGACGCAGTAAAGAATCTTCGGGCTTCGGACGCCTGCGGTACTCGCGCGGCTCATCACACGACTCTCTGCAGGATTTCGACGGTCTGCTCTGCACGTTTGGCCCACGAGTGCTTCCGTTCGACAGCCGACCTGCCGCGCTTGCCCATCTCATGGGCCGAAGCCGGATTCTCGGCAAGCTTGCGCACGGCACGCGCGATCTCGAGTGGGCTCTCGGGCGGTATGATGATTCCGCACCGCTCCTCCCGTAGGACTTCTGCCTGCCCGGGGAAGTCGGTAGCAATCACAGGCACGCCGCACGCCATCGCCTCGTAGAGCTTGAGCGGAGATAGCCCCGTAATCGAGCGCCCGCCCAGTTCGGTCTTGGGGACTAGCGAGGCGATGCTGCCACAGAGGATTCCTGGCATGTCACCGTACGGGTGGCGGCCGAGGAAGACCACGCGCGGGTTGACACGAGACGCCTCGAGAGCTGCCTCTCGCTGTGTCCCGTCGCCGGCGATGACCAGCGATACATC
>PWVH01000150.1 GCA_003563465.1 Coriobacteriaceae bacterium
CCCTCGTGGCTTTCATGGTTTCTCGCCTCCTCACTGCATAATCTCTATCTATTCCTGAATACAACTTGCCCGTTACTTCGTGATTGCTAACACTGGTTCGTCGTTTCTACTAACTCCAATCCAGTGACTTGATTCTGGCTTCTCACCTTCCCTCGATTCCAGACCTCCGCATCTTGACGCGCCGGTCTCAAGCAACGGAGCGAAGAAGGAAACGAAAAGACCGGCTCGCCTGTGGACGGGCCGGTCTCACCATTAGCTCCCCGCCGGCTATCCAGGTGACCGGACTTCTCTCGGCGGATCAACGCTTCCCGCTCAAGGCCCCGGCAGAGACTGGACCCAACCATGAGGTTCTCAAGGACGCCGCCGTCCGCTTGCCTGACTCACCTATGCCCTGCTTCAAGACGTCTTGGAGCGGAGTCCTATCCTTCATAGGCATGTGCGTGGAATGAGGGTATCGCGGTGATGGATTCGCCGGCCGCAAGAGGCTTACTCAGGAGCTCGCAGGCGGTTTTCGCCCACGGTTCTTCAGCGCCGGCCGGCATCCCTTCACGAAGGCTTTCGTCAGCACCTCGTCCATGTTCGACACTGGGACTATCTTCAGCTCCTCGCGTACGTGTTCGGGCATGAGATCGAGATCTCTGACGTTTTCCTTCGGAATCAAGACCGTAGTGATGCCTGCGCGGTGGGCAGCTAGCAGCTTTTCCTTGAGACCTCCGACCTGAAGAACCCTTCCGCGAAGCGTTATCTCACCCGTCATCGCGATATCCCTTCTTACGGCGCAGCCCGTGAAAACGGACGCGAGGGCCGCGGCCATAGTGATGCCGGCCGAAGGCCCGTCCTTGGGTATCGCTGCAGCCGGGACGTGTATGTGCATGTCCCACTTCTCTGCGAAATCCGCGGGGATATCGAGTTCCACCGAGCGAGTGCGTATGTACGATACAGCGGCCTGCGCGGACTCCCGCATGACGTCACCTAGATGCCCGGTCAGGGTCAAGGTCCCTTTACCCGGCATCTTCGTGGCCTCTATGGTGATGACGTCTCCTCCAACCTCGGTCCACACGAGTCCGGTGGCCGCTCCCACTTCGTCATGTTCCTCGGCAAGCCCGAAGGAGAACTTCGGCGGACCGAGATACTTGTGCAGAGTCCGCTCGGTCACCCGGCTTTTGGACTTGCGTCCCTCGACCACCTTGCGCGCCACCTGTCTGCACACCATCGCGATGGTCCGCTCGAGATTGCGCACGCCAGCCTCTCGGGTGTAGCGGCGCACTATCTCTTTCAGTGCGCCCTCCGTGAACTCGAGCTTGCCTGGGGTGAGCCCGTGCTCTTTCAGTTGCTTGGGAATCAGATAATCCGTCGCTATGTGCAGCTTCTCGTCTTCCGTATATCCCGGGAAGTGGATGACCTCCATCCGATCACGCAAGGCGGGAGGAATGGGGTCGAGCAGGTTCGCCGTAGTGATGAACATGACGTCGGAAAGATCGAAGGGAACCTCGAGATAGTGGTCTTGGAACGCATAGTTCTGTTCGGGGTCCAGCACCTCGAGTAGGGCAGATGTAGGATCGCCCCGAAAATCCATCCCTACCTTGTCGATCTCGTCCATCATGAACACAGGGTTCTTGGTCCCTATCTGGCTGATCGACTGTACGATACGACCCGGCAAGGCGCCGACATAAGTGCGACGATGACCGCGTATCTCCGCTTCGTCCCTTACCCCGCCAAGCGATATGCGGATGAACTCGCGCCCGAGACTCCGAGCGATGGATCTGCCGATCGAGGTCTTGCCCACACCCGGAGGGCCCACGAAGCACAAGATCGGCCCGCGCATGCGACCGGTGAGTTTGTGTACCGCCAAGTACTCAAGAATGCGCTCTTTGACTTTCTCCAGGCCGTAGTGATCCTCGTCGAGAATCCTCTGCGCGGCTTCCAGGTCGAGCTTCTCTTCGGATTCTTCAGCCCACGGCAGGCCTATGAGCCAATCTAGATAGGTTCGAATCACGCTGGTCTCGGCTGCGGCCGGAGGCATCTTCTCCAGCCGCCCGAGTTCTTTGAGCGCCTTTTCCTCCACAGGCTCGGGCATCGAGGCCTCGGCTATCTTCTCTTTGTACTCGTCGATCTCAGCCTGAACCTCATCTAGATGGCCGAGCTCCTGCTGAATGGCTTTCAGCTGCTCCCTGAGAAAATACTCCCGCTGGGTCTTGGTCATCTGTTCCTTGACGCGATCTTGAATCTTCGAGCCGATTTCTAGAATCTCGAGCTCCTTGCGAAGATAGGTTGCGGCGCGTTCAAGGCGATCCATGGGCTCGACGGCTTCGAGAATCTCTTGCTTCTCCTCGACCTTCAGGTTCAGGTGAAAGACCACGAAGTCGGCGAGGCGCCCAGGCTCTTCGATAGCCGAGGCCGCCATCAGAACCTCTTGCGGTATGGGCTTGCCCAGTTCTGAGGCGTGTTCGAAGTCGTGGATGAGAGCCCTCATGAGCGCTTCCGTCTCCATATCCACCTGCACGCTCTCATCGATGACCTCAACGCGCACGAGGAAGAACGGATCGGTCTGCAAGAATTCGAGAATTCGCATTCGCTTCTGGCCCTCGACAAGAGCCTTCGCAGTCCCATCGGGAAGCTTCAGTTCCTGCATTATCGAAGCCACGCAACCTATCTCGTAGACGTCCTCATGACCAGGATCCTGTGTCTCGGCGTCCTTCTGAGTGACGAGTGCGACCAGGTGCCCCTCACGCATCGACTCCTCGAGTGCGTTGATGGATCGCTCTCTACCCACGAACAGGGGCACCACGAGATTGGGAAACAGGATGAGGTCCCTCAAAGGTATCAGCGGCAAGACCTCAGGTATCGATTGGGCTTGGCTCTGCTGGGACATGGCGACTTGGTTCCTTTCCTGGTGGCCGTGCGATAATCATTCTGCCCTAATCTTCCACACGATACACGCCGGTCCCTACCTCTTGCCGCTGGCAAGCGCGAGACACGATACCCTGGAGTTCGCCTGATGTCCGTCCACTTCAATACAGCACGGCTGGCATGTCGAGCTTCACTTGCCGCGATGGTCACGGTCGCTCTGCTCGCCGGTCTGGCCCACGTCACTGCAGACGCGAAAGCCACACCGACGCGGGCATCAACCACCCGAATCCAAGAGTCCGCCGGCACACAAAAGGTCGCAGTCGACCCGGGCCCGGTGTCCGTGCCCTCGAACGGCGCATTCCGAATCGGAGTGGAAGTGCAGGTCGAAGAACCGACACCGTACCTCGAGATGAGATTGCAGATCCACCGACCGACCGGCCGCCTGCTGTTCCAGCGCACAGAGGTGCGCAACCAGGTGGAGACCGGCACCGTGAGCGCGGAGTTCTCTCGAGAACTCGCCGACCTCGAACTGGCGCCGGCGGCCTACCCCTTCGAGGTGAGAGTGCGCACCGAAGTCGGCGAGCCACGCGAGCAGAAGGTTTCGGGGGCACTTCTCATACATGCGCCTGAACCCACCGTGGCACCGGTAGCTTTGGTCGTGCGGCTAATCTCAATCCCTGGCTTCGACCCCCAGGGGCATTTCGTGACCGATCCTGCAAGCTCGACCGCTGCCATCGACGAGGTCGAGGCGCTCGCACAGGCTGTCTTGGCTGACTCTTCGCTTCGAATGACGCTGGCTGTCGCACCGATGGTGCTCGACGAGTGGATGCGTGTATCGGACGGCTATCAACTCGTAGGCCCTGAGGGACTGACCGAAGTCGACGCCGGCGAAGAACTGCCGAGACGTTACTCAGAGGTTCTCGAACTGCTGAGAGACGCCGTGAGCACCGGTCGACTCGAGTTGCTAGACGTCCCTTACGCCGATCCCGACATCGACGCTTTGGAATCGACACGGCCGATCGACGATCTCGATGGGCACTACACTCGGGGCACTTCTACGTATCTTTCCTCCTTGGGAACCACTCCCTCGGCAGGTACCGCTCTAGCTGCGGACAAGGCCACCGCTGCAACGCTTTCGATCGTCGAACAAAGAGGCGCATCCTACATCCTGCTCGGTTCCGAACACCTCAGTAGCGAGGACACGACTCCTCCGGGCGGCGTATACGACCTGGATGGCAACACATTGACCGGACTCGTCATCAACCACGAGACAAGTGAGTCGCTCGCCTCCGAGGACGTATCGGCAGCTGTCCGGCTTCTGTTCGAGCACGCGGTCTCCGAAGAAGCGACAATCCCAACCATAGCGCTCGTGGAGGCCGGGCCGGGCCGCGAAGGCTCGGTCGACAGTGCCCTCGCCTTCTTGTCGACCCTCGAACAGGTCCCCTGGGCAGAAGCCCTGAATGCGTACGCGGTGGCCACGATGCCCGCGAACGGCACGCTGATTCCTCCGGCGCGCACCGAGGCCGCCCCCTCGGCACCTCCGCGATACTGGCAGGAGGTCGCCGAGGCACGGCGGTACGCGGATGCGCTTCTCTCTGCGGCCGGAGCTAACGACTCGGACGCCCAGGCGGTCACCGAGGCCTCTTTGATCGCACAGAGCGCATACTGGGCGGGTCCTGACGGGCGATGGAGCATGGCCGACCGAGGCCGATCCTTCGCTCACGCCTCCACTCGTCACGCTCGCAGTTTCTTAGACGAGGTTTCCATCACCGCAAAGGACGTCACGCTTGCAGGTCCCCGCGGAGAGGTTCCGTTAAGCATCACGAACGATTCCCCTAAGACCCTCGACGTGACCCTCAAGGTACGAACGGACGATATCTATCTTGCCCAGGAGCCCTCTGCGCCGATAACACTTCGTAGACAAGAGAACCTCCACACGCTATCGGTGGACCTGCAGTCGGCGCTCTCCGGGCGCTTGGATGTCGAGGTCTGGGCAGACGAGATACTGCTCGACTCGGACACCATCGTGGTGAGAGCATCGTACCTGGACCGTCTGGCGGTCATCGGCGGAGTGGTGCTTCTCTTGCTCGGACTGCTCTTCTACATCAGACGCAGGGTCAGCTCGGCGGATGCTGATAAGATGCCCTAGTACGACTAGAAGAAGAATCGGGTGACCGAAGATGAAGAAATTCCTGATCGTCATCGTAATCGCGGCAGTGGCCGTCGTCTTCCTGAACGATGTAGGAATCTTCGTCAACACGCGCCGCAATCTAATCGAGGCTACACGAGAAGCGGCGGAGACGGCAGCAGGAGTCGGAGGTACCCGTGACGATGCTGCCCGTGTCGCAGCAGACAGGGCAGCAGAGCGTGGCATCACGGTCTACCTTTACGACCAAGATGAAACCCAAGTGGAGGTCTGGACGAAGGTCGACCTTGACGGCACCTGGGTGTACGGATTGCTGTCAGCACTTGTCGAAGGCCGTGCCCAGGGAGAGTCGCCCGTCCTGATGCACTACGAGACGCACCCGCGCCGTTGAGACACGGAGGATCCTCCCGAATCATGAACACGATCGTCCTCGACACGAACGTGCTGCTTGCAGACTCAGACGCTTTGCTGTCCTTTCCTGATTCCGAGATAGTCATCCCCGAGACGGTCCTAGGCGAACTGGACAAGCTCAAGACATCACGCGCCGATCCCGACCTGCGCTTCAGAGGCCGTGAGGTCTCCCGGATGTTGTTCGAGCTCTCCGAACAGGGCAGTCTCATCGAGGGTGTCGATCTCCCGGACGGCGGACGACTGCGCGTGGTGCCGCTCGATGCCGATATAGAACTCCCCGAGGGGCTTTCCACCCGCAATGCTGATGACCGCATCCTGGCGGTCGCCGTGCAGCTCTGCCGATCCGAGTGCCCCGAAGGCGTGAAGATCGTCACCAACGATCTCAACATGCTCCTGAAAGCACAGACGTTCGGCCTCGAGGTCGAGCGCCACTCCGACGGTCCAGACGGCGGATTCGCTAAACGCTACATAATCAGGCCTTTCCAACGCTACCGTATTCCGCTAGGCATACTCTCCGTATCGTTGGCCGTCTTTGCCGCGATATTCTGGCTCACTTTGTGGGGACCCGGAAGCCACAGCATCGGACAGACGGTTGTGCCGACAGAGTTCAGAGACCAGTTGCCGACCGATCAGCAGCGGATTCTCGATTACTTGACTGCCCTCGACCAGAACGAGGCGGACCTTGACGCGAGGTTGTCGCTAGCCAATCTCTACTACAATCTGAGACTCAGGACCGGCGACACCCGGTACGCAATGCTGGCGATCAGGCATTATGAGCGATACCTGGAAACGAGACCCGATGTTGTCGACGTGCGGGCCGACATGGCGGCGTCGTACTTCTACGCCGGACAGACCGATCAGGCCATACAGGAGGCGCTGCGCGTGCTCGAACAAGAGCCCGATCACATCCAGGCCAACTACAACCTCGGTATCTTCTACTGGCGGGGTCGCCAAGACTATCCGGCTGCGGCCACCCAGTTCAGTAGGGTGGTGGAACTGACGAGTTCCGGCGATGAGCGCATGCAAGCGATCAACCGCGACGCCTCCAACGCCCTGGAACAGATAAGGCAAGAAGCTGCCGAAGCTGGTGAGCCTCTTATCGACGAGGGGATCTTCTAGCATGCAAGCGATCGACATCGCGATCATCGGCGCAGGTCCCGCAGGCCTTGCGGCCGCGCTCTACGCTTCTCGGGCACGCGCCAAGACCGTCGTGTTCGAGCGTGGGATACCCGGTGGCCAGATCGTCACAACCGACTGGATCGAGAACTATCCTGGCTTTCCCAAGGGACTGTCCGGCCAGGAGCTAGGCGACCTCATGCTTGCTCAGGCCGAGGAGTTCGGGGCGGAGATCAAGCCATTCACGAACGTCGAGTCCATCAGGCCCGAAGGCAGTGACTTCGCCATCTCCACCGACGAAGGAGAGGAGCATCTGGCAAGAGCGGTCATCATCGCCACCGGCGCAGTGCCCAAGAAGCTCGGCGTACCGGGCGAGGCAGAGTACACTGGCCGAGGAGTGTCCTGGTGCGCCACTTGCGACGGCGCGCTCTACAAAGACAAGACGGTGTGCGTGGTCGGGGGAGGCGATGCGGCAGTGGAAGAAGCCATGTTCCTCAGCAAGTTCGCGAGCCGCGTCCATTTGATCCACCGTCGCGACGAGCTGCGAGCTACCAAGTGCATACAGGAGCGCTGCTTCGACAACGATAAGATAGAGCTTCAGTGGAGTCGCATCCTCTCCGAGATCAAAGGCGACGGAAGAAGGGTCACCGCCGTACGACTGGCTTCAACCTCGGGATCAGAGGACATTGTGCTTCCTGTCGAAGGTGTGTTCATCTTTGTAGGTATCGACCCTTTGAATGCATTGGCAACCGACCTTGTCGACCTGAACGAGAAAGGGTACATCAAGATAGACCACGAAGGACGAACGTCTTGCCCGGGCGTGTTCGCTGCTGGTGATGTCACCGATTCAGAGCTGAAACAGGTGATCACGGCGGCTGCAAAGGGTGCATCGGCAGCATTCGAAGCGCTCCACTATGTAGATGAGAAGGTCTGTCCCATCTGATGAAGGTCTTTCGAAAGGAGACAAGGTGATGAGCGATCTGGTGATCCAGATTACCGACGCTGGCTTCGAGGACGACGTGGTCAGTTCTTCAAAGCCTGTGGTGCTGGACTTCTGGGCTCCTTGGTGCGGCCCCTGTCGAATGATGGAGCCGGTGCTCAAAGAGGTCGCCGAGGAATACTCGGACAAGCTCCTTGTGGGCAAACTCAACGTAGACGAGAATCCCGGTATCGCCACAAGGTTCGAGATACTCTCCATCCCCACTATCTTGGTGTTCGACAAGGGTGAGAAGGTCAAGACACTCGTCGGCGCCATGCCCAAGAAGCGGTTGATCGAAGAGCTCTCTCCTTGGGTCGACTGACGCTCTTACCTTCGTACCGCTCCGAACCACATCAGTCATGTACGCCTGACAAGAGGAGATGATCACTATCTGCGAGACAGGGATTCATGTCGGTCAGATGAAGCTCATGATCGCGCACGCAGACGAAACGCTTGCGCTCGCCCAGAAATGGCTTGAGCAGATCCATCATCTTGCCGACCACGGAGATTTCACGGATTCGAGCACGGCCGTAGCGCAGGCCACGGTGCTTCTTGGAGAGGCCCGTGCGAAGCTTGAGAGTTCCATCAACTCGTTCGACGCCGATAACGACCCTGCCTTCAGTGTCGAGCGCGTCTAGCGCCGGCGGCGCTTGCATCTCTCGCGTGAGGGAAGTCTCCACTTGCCCGCCGTACGGCGCGGACGTCGCCGTGCGCGCAGTGGCGCTTGAAGGACAGCGCGCAATCGGAGGGCGCATCGGTCAATGAAGGCTGCATCGCTCCATATCACGGGAATCGTACAGGGCGTCGGCTTCAGACCGTTCGTGTATAACCTCGCTGTAGATACCGGACTCACAGGCTGGGTCAGAAATGCCTCGGACGGAGTCTACTGCCTCATACAAGGTGAGACCGAAAAGGTGGATTCGTTCCCGGCAGCCATACGAGAACATGCGCCGCCAATGGCCGCGATCGAGTCGATCGTCGCCGAAGAGGTGGACCTCGAACCTTTGGACAGGTTCTCTATCCTGGAGTCCGCTGAAGTGCACGGAGCGATGACGCTCGTCTCGCCCGATATCGCCACCTGCCCGGCTTGCGTAGCCGAACTCTTTGATGCCAACGATCGTCGGCACCGCTACCCGTTCATCAACTGCACCAACTGCGGTCCGCGTTTCACGATCATCGACGACGTTCCCTACGATCGCCCCGCTACCGCAATGTCCGAGTTCGAGATGTGTCTTGCATGCGCTGCCGAGTACGTTGACCCGCGGGATCGCCGCTTTCACGCACAACCCGATGCCTGTTTCGTCTGCGGTCCGAGAGTCTATCTGAACCTCTCTCCCTCTCAAGAGGCTCCGATCGGGCTGCCTCACGACGCCGCGTGGAACCCGTCATCGGAATCGGCAGCACACCATCGGACGGACGTCACCACCGAACGCGAACGGTCCGACGCCATAATCGCGGCAGCCGCGGACCTCCTGCGCGATGGCCGCATACTGGCCCTCAAAGGACTGGGCGGCTTCCATCTCGCGTGCGACGCGACGAACGAAGAGACCGTCGCCCTCCTTCGCGAACGAAAGAACCGCTGGGGTAAGCCTTTGGCGGTCATGCTGCCGTCTATGGACATGGCCCACGAGCTGAGCTTCCTCGACGAGTCCGAAGAGGCGCTCATGGCGGGCACGGTCCGACCGATTCTGCTAGCCCGTCGCAAGCCTGGTGAGATGCTGGCGGATTCGGTAGCGGGAGGACTCCCTGACCTCGGGCTCATGCTACCTTACACGCCCCTTCACCATCTTCTTCTCGCGGAGGTCGGGCGGCCACTGGTCATGACCTCGGGCAACCTCTCAGAGGAACCGATCGCGACAGACAACGCCGAAGCACTTGCCCGGCTGGCGCCGATAGCGGATGCGTTCCTGTTGCACGACCGTGCGATACGTTCTCGCTACGACGATTCCGTCGTGCGTGTCGTCGCCGGCTTCGAGCAACTCATACGTCGCGCTCGTGGCTACGCTCCGCACCCGTTGACGACCCCGTTCTCATCGGATGCCGAGATCTTGGC
>PWVH01000125.1 GCA_003563465.1 Coriobacteriaceae bacterium
CGGCTTGTTCCGGTTCACCCGTTCGAGCCGGTGTGCCCATCGGCGTCTCCTCGAAGTCGGAGCCGAGGCCCTCGCTGGCAGAGGCGCAGAAGAGAGCCTGTCCATTCCGGTGGAGGGGATTGTACCGCAGCGCGCCACTTAAGGCTCTCACGCAGCGCGGGCAAAGGAGTCTTGACTATCGTCACCCCGAGGCTATAGTATGTGGGCAGACATAGACTTAGCCGATACTAAGTCCGCAGCTTTCTGGTCTACATATGCCATATGAACGATCGAAAGACAATCGCAGGGAGTGTTCTATGAAAGCCGACAGCGACAAGATCTGTTCACTCGATAGCTTGAGAAGCGGGGAGAGATTCAGGGTACGCTCGATCGATGACGAGATTGCTCGAATAACCGCTCTGCGTTTCGGCATGGGCGAAGGCTCCACCATCGAGTGCGTGACGCGTATTCCCGCTGGGCCGATAGTGGTCAGGTCGGGACGTCAAGAGATCGCTGTCGGCCGCGCGTTGGCCAAGCGAATCACCGGACGCCAGGAGTAGGGCGTCGAGAACTCCTGGCCTTCATCTGCCTGCAGGATTCGATTCGGAAAGCGAGCGAGAATGCCTTCAAGCAACGAGCAACTCGAGAGATCCTTCGAGCCAGGCCCGGAAAGCCATTCCCACCCGGCCGCTGTGGTTCCGACACATGAAGGTGCGGCGACGGTGGTGCTGGCCGGGAACCCGAACGTCGGCAAGTCGGTCGTGTTCTGCGGGCTCACGGGGACCTACGTCGAAGTCAGCAACTTCCCGGGAACCACCGTCGAGCTCATGAAGGGCGCGTACGGGGAGAACGATCTCATAGACACACCCGGCATCTACGGCGTCTCCTCTCTGAACGACGAGGAAAGGGTGGCTCGCGATGTCATCCTCGACGCCGATGTCGTCATCAATGTCGTGGACGCGGTGCATCTGGAACGAGACCTGTTCTTGACCCTCCATCTGGTGGATATGGGCAAGCGGATGATAGTAGCGCTGAACATGGCCGACGAGGCCAGGTCCAGCGGGGTGAAGGTAGACCGCGATCTGCTGGAGGACCTTCTCGGCGTCCCGGTGATAGAGACCGTGGCCACACGCGGAGAGGGAATCGAGGAGCTCAAAACCCGGGCTCTGACCGATGCGCGCGTGGGTCACGCCGACCCGGAGCTCGAACCCGAACTCGTGCTCATGGCGTCTCGAGTCGGCTCGCGGGCGGAGGCGATGTTGATAATCGAAGGAGACGAGGCCGTAGCCGAGCGTCACGGCATCGAGCCGGGGAACGAGCGAGACCGCATCTACATCCGACGGCGAGAGCGCGTGAACGATTTCGTGGGGCATGTGGTGGAGCACACGGAGGAGGAGGCCGGAGTCAAGGCGCGACTCTCCTCGGCGATGATGCACCCCGCCACAGGCTTACCCCTTCTCGGCGTGCTGCTCTTCGGCATGTACAAGGTCTTGGGAGAGTGGCTGGCTGGAGGCTTGGTCGACTGGCTGGAAGAGGCGTTCTTCGAGGCGACCTTCATACCGTTCGTCGAAGGGCTCACGGGACGCCTGTTCGCCGAGGGTGGAGCGATGTTCACTATCATCGCAGGCGAGTTCGGCGTATTGACCATGACACCGATGTATCTATTCGGCGTGATTCTGCCGCTCGTCACCGGATTCTATGTGTTGCTGGCTCTGCTCGAGGACTCCGGCTATCTGCCGAGGATCGCGGCGCTGGCGGATCGGTCGCTCTCGTCGATGGGGCTGAACGGACGAGCGATAATCCCATTCATCCTGGGCCTCGGATGCGTCACGATGGGCACGCTTACCACGCGCATCCTCGGCAGCAGACGCGAGCGCGTGATAGCCACGGCCTTGATGGCGATAGCTATACCATGCTCGGCGCAGATCGCGGTCATCGCGGCATTGATGGCCGGCGTGGGACCGGCCTATGCGGCCGGGTATTTCGGGGCGCTGGTGGCGATCTTCGTGACGGTGGGCACGCTTCTCAACAGAGTCACTCCAGGCGTGTCGACCGATCTGTTGATCGACCTGCCGACGCTGCGGCTGCCCCGTCTGGACAACGTGTTACGCAAGTCGTTCATGAAGGTCTATCACTTCATGAAGGAAGTCACGGTCTTTTTCTTGGCAGGAGCGCTGTTCATCTCGATTCTTGAGGTCACGGGCGCGCTGGGCTCGATACAGGCTATAGCCACCCCGCTCACCGTGGGCTGGCTGGGGCTGCCTGCCGATGCCGCGACAGCGTTCGTGATGGGCTTCGTGCGACGCGACTTCGGTGCGGCCGGGTTCTTCACGATGAGCCTGACCGCGGCGCAGCTACTCGTAGCGATGGTTACGATAACGCTCTTCGTGCCGTGCGTCGCAAGCGTCATGGTGATTTGGAAGGAGCGCGGTCCCGGATACGTGGCAGGCCTGTTCGTAGGCTCTGTGGGAATCGCCTTCTTCACGGGTGGCCTGCTTGCACGTCTGATCGGGGTGGCGTAGGGGTGACTCACACGATGAAGATACGATGCCCCGAGTGCGGCCTTCTCGCCGAAGGAGTTCGTTGTGTCCGGTGCAACGCGCTCAAGATCACCTCGTGCTCCGGCGCTTGCTCCAAGTGTGTAGAAACCTGCGCTCCGGCCCAAGCGCCCTCCGATGGACCCGGCAAGGCGCCCGATACCGTTCGCCGGACACGCTTTTCGAGACTCTGAGCCGGAGTTAGCAAGATCCGGCACGCTCTCGGCACGATGTCACAACGGCGTGCTAGGCTTGTCGCGTGATGAGCCCAGGCCTATCGCGCTTCCTCGCTTCGGGCACCGACCCGGATGTGGCTGACGCATACGCACGCATCGCCGAACGCGCACGCGACGAGTCGTTCGGATTCGAAGAGGAATTCGCGCTTGTAGACATCGAGACAACGGGATTCGATCCGCGACACGATGAGGTCATCGAGGTCGCAGCCGCGATAATGCGCGGGCCGGAGGTCTTGGAGTCTTTCGAGACGCTGGTGAATCCAAGACGACCTGTCCCGCCCGAGATCACGAGACTCACAGGCATCACCGACGCTCAAGTCGCGAGTGCGCCGCCACTCGAGGCGGCGATTCTCGATCTGTCGGAGTTCGTAGGCGGTCGCGACATCGTTGCACACAACGCGCCGTTCGAGCGGCGTTTCCTGGGAGGGCCGTCGGGAGCGGGGCGGTTTCCAGGAGAGTGGATCGACACGCTTCAGCTCGCTTTGATCGCGTTCCCTCGCCTGTCGAGCCACCGGCTATGCGATATCGCCGAGGCCTTCGGAGGAAGTGCGGCCAGCCACCGTGCAGCAGACGATGTCCAGGCGCTGACCACGGTCTGGCGGGCCATACTGTGCGGTCTTGCCGACCTGGGCCCGTCGCTTCTCGGCAAGCTGGCCGCCTTCGGATCTTCGTCCGAGTGGCCGCAGCGCACCGTGCTTGCGCATCTTGCTGCGGGATCGAAAGCCACCGCCTTCGACCTCGCAGAGGCGCGGTCTTCCCGGGCCATGGCCGTGCGATGTCCGGCGCTACTCGATGCGGAGGAGATCGAGTGCAGATGCCCCGCACCCGATGAAGTGGCGACGGACTTCGCTCCGGACGGTGTGGCAGGCAGGATGTACGAGGGATACGAGAGCCGAGACGAACAGTCACTCATGGCGCTTGCCACCAATCGCGCGCTTGCCGAGGGCACGTGCGTCGCAGTCGAAGCCGGCACCGGGGTGGGCAAATCGCTCGCGTACTTGGCCCCTGCGGCACGCTTCGCGCACCTGAACGGTGTCGGGGTAGGGGTAGCGACCAAGACCAATGCCTTGATGGACCAGCTCGTACATGGAGAACTGCCCGCTCTGTGCGCCGCGATGGAATCACCGATTCGCTTTGTCTCGCTCAAGGGATACGAACACTATGTCTGCCTGCGCAAGCTAGACCGTCTCGCGGGCTCTCTCAAGGATGCGGATTCTGCCGGGGTCGGTGCCGTCGCAGCGCTTCTCGCATGGACGGTCCAGAGCTCATGGGGCGACTTGGGCTCCGCGAACGTCCATCTCAGCCGCGAGACCCGGACAGAGGTCACGGCTTCCGTGGCGGACTGCACCCGTAAGCAATGTCGCTTCTATCCGCATCTTTGTTTCGTGCATGGTGCGCGCCGGCGCGCAGCCTCGGCACACGTGGTCGTCACCAATCACGCCCTGCTCTTTCGCGACGTGGTCGCGGCTGGCGGCATACTGCCGCCGATACGCCACTGGATCGTCGACGAGGCGCACGCAGCGGAATCCGAGGCGCGCAGGCAGCTGTCCATGGAATGCTCGCGTCTGGAGCTGTCTGTCGTACTGGGGGCACTCGGGGCATCGCGCGGCGGTCTGCTGGAGACGATGCGCAAGAAGACGCGCGCTCTCGAGCCGGCAGGGGATTCGGACGCGTTGCGGGCGGCTGCCAGGATGGAGAGCGGCGCTTCAGAGGCGCTGACGCTGACGGGCTCGCTCTTCGAGTTCGTGCACGAACTGGTGCCCGCAGAGTCAGACGGCTACGACACTGAAGAGTTGCGGGTCGACAGAAGATTGCGCGAAAGCGGGGCTTGGGGGCACGTGGACAGCGTCGGCCGGTCGCTTGCCACGCGGCTCGACACGTTGCTGGAAGCAGGACGTCGGCTTACGACCACCCTCGAAGCCGAGGGGCTCAGGACGGTCGAGGTGCGTGCCGATCTGGCGGGACTACTCATGAGGCTTGCCGATCAGAGCATCGCGCTTGCAACCATTATCGACGGCGAGGCCGAGGAGTACGTATACCACTGCACGATAGATCGCCGGCCCGGCGGACGCGCCGATCGGCTGGCGGCCTCGCGTCTCGATGTGGGCGAAGCTCTAGCCGAGGCGTTCTATCCACGGATACGTTCGATTGTCTACACCTCGGCCACTATCGCCGCCGGCGAGGATTTCAGCCATTTCGCGCACGCGGTCGGTCTCGATCGGCTGCCCGAGGAGTCGTGCGAGATGGTGCGACTTCCTTCCTCGTACGACTTCGAGCGGCAGATGGCTGCGTTCGTGCCGACCGATCTTGCCGAACCGCGCTCGCCGAAATACCTCGCCGATCTGGAGAGGGTGCTGCTCGACATCCATCTCGCCATGGATGGCTCGGTGCTCACGCTGTTCACCAACCGCCGCGACATGGAGCACCTGTATCGCGTGTTGGCGCCGCGGCTCGCTGAGAAGGGCCTCACGCTTCTCGTTCAAAGCCTCGGAATCTCGACGAAGCGACTGAGGGACGAGTTCCTCGCCGACGAGAGATCCTCCCTCTTCGCGACGAAATCGTTCTGGGAGGGGTTCGACGCTCGTGGAGACACGCTTCGTTGCGTGGTCGTGCCGAAGCTGCCCTTCGGGCAATTAGGCGACCCCTTGACCCAGGAGCGTGAGGAGCGTTACGGGAAGGCCTCGTGGGACCGCTTCTATCTGCCCGAGGCGATCATCGAGCTCAAACAGGCTGCAGGCCGCCTGATACGCTCGAACAGGGATACGGGCTGTTTGGTCATCGCCGATTCGCGAGTGCTTGGACAAAGGTACGGTAGACGCTTCCTGGCCTCACTGCCCGTCCGAGAGGTCGAGTCACTGCCCTCTGAGATGATGATCGAAAGGATCTCTTCGAGGTTCGGAAGGTCTTCGCGGTAGGGGCGAGCCTTCAGGCCTCGCCGGCCGCGAGCGCAGCGACGGCGGAGCGAACCTCGGGCGGCTCGAGTACTTCCGCGCGTCCCAGGTAGGAGGTCACCTGCCGAGCGATCCATTCGGTTCCTGCGTAGGGCACCTCGACGAGAGTGCCGGTTTCGTCCGCGAAGATCGCGCGAACACCAGGCCATTCGCGTTCCGGCACCTCTTCTCCGCTTGCCAGACGAACGCGCGCGACAGGAAGGCCATCTATCGGCAGGGCTGCGCCTGCGGGAGTGAAGGTGCGAGCCGGGAACGTCTCCCCTATGGGGTCGGCCTGCTGGATGCGGTCTGCACGGAAAGTGCGCAGCGCGCAGGCTCTACGGCAGTAGGCCTCGACATACCACGTTCCGCGCTCGTTCAGCAGCGCAAGCGGCTCGATGACCCGTTCTACGGCCTGGTCTCTGCCTGAAGACTGGTAGCGAAGCCGGATCGCCTCGCGATTCTGAATCGCCAGAGCAAGAGCGGAATAGATTTCGGCGATAGGAGCGGTCGCCGAGCGCACAGTCCGTTCGAGGTCGGCGGGGTCGACATCGCTTGTCGCAGAGAGCAAGCGGACCACAAGGGCGTCGTCGGCGGCGTATCCGGCAGACTGAAGCGCCGCCGCGAGAGCTCGAGCCTCGGCGGCGGTCAGGCGAACGCGCCGGTCGAGAGCGGGGAGGTCGGCCCAGACGTGCGCTGCGCCGTTCTCGACGTAGACGGGGACCAGGCAGAGCGGATCGTAAGGATCGGTGCCACAGACAGAGAGCAGCTCGAGGTCGGCAGCGACCTCGGCGACCGAGGCACCGAGCATGGTGGCCAGCGAGTCCAAAGGTATCGTCCGGTCACGGGTCAGGTGAGCGACCAAGGCGAGCATGCGCCGCGCCCGCTCGGATGTCTTCTGCCTCTCACGCATGGAGGTCAGCCACCTCGGCAAGCCCAGCGTGCAACTCTTCGGCCAGCTCTGGAGGTGCGACGATCTCGATACCGGGGCCGTTTGCGATCACCCAACGCAACAGGCGGCGCACACTGCGCGCGCTAACACGCCACAAGACCCGGTCATCCTCGCGTTGCAACACTCCGACGTTCCCTACCAGGGCAGCCGTCCTCCATGCTACAGAAGGGCCGAAGCTCAACGTGGCCTCGAACGGCTCTTTAGAACCGTACTGGAAAGGGAGGCCGATGAAGTCGCTCACATCGAAGCCCTCCGGGACCTCGAAATCCGGGGTCTTGGGACGCGACAGGTCTACGTCGACCGCATTCATCCGCGATACGGCGTAGACTCGAGTCTCATCGCGGCCGGTATCCCGCCCGACGAGATACCAGCGACCCTCGCGAAGAAAGAGCCCGAACGGCTCTGCGGTGCGGACGGCACGCTGCCCGGCGGCGTTGATGTAGTCGAAGGACACCAGCTTGCGGGCGGAGATCGCCTCGGAAAGGGAAACGACAGCCGCGCCCTGCTCGCTAGGACGTTCATCGGCCAGGTGTGCGGTGGCGGCAGTTGGGACTTCAGAGGCCGAAGTGATCTTGGCGAGCGCGTAGCGGAGATCGTCACCAAAAGGGAAAGCAGGGTCGGCGAGCAGGGCTGCCGAGGCGACACGCAAGGAAGCCTCTGCCTCCGGCGAGAGCGTGACTTCCGCAGCGAAGGTGCGATCGGTATCCAGCCGGTATGCTCCTTCGGGAGTGGAGTCGATGACCAGTCCCGCTGCCCGCAGCCTCTCTTTGTCTCGCTCGAACATGCGCAAGAACGCTGTCTCGTCCTGATCCTTCGGATAACCGGGGACTTCCGCGCGGATCCGCTCCGCGCTCACCGGAACACGAGCGGCGGCAAGGAATAGGGCAAGGTTGACGATACGTTCTGCAGGCTCGGTCACACGCGCTCCCCTCGGCCGATAGACCTGATTCTATCCCACACACCGAAGTGGATGCGGCCCGTGGCTGTCGAGAAGTCCGGGAACGAAACGAGCCGCGTGGGGGGACGCGGCTCGTCTTTGTCGAGCCGGCGGAATCCGCCCTGAGGGGGGAGGAGAGGGCGGGTCGCCTGGCTCGGTCTACGTGGGTAGCAACGCTCATGCCAATCCGTGTAGGGCGCGGACTGCCTATAGCGTGTGCTTCCCCCCGTCGCTACGGGATGCTATATGTGACAGAAGAAGGGGTCAAGTAGAGAGCCGGTTCGCACCGAGGTGCCGGTTTACGGAAGGAGACCCGGAAGTGGATGAGAACACTCGGCCCTCAGCCGAAGAGAGCCCCGCTCCACCCTCGCCCGACCCGGCGGCACAGGCTCCCGGCGCGCCGCCGGTACCGGCAGCTCCTCCCGAGTCCCCGGAGCCGGAGCCGAGGAGGCGTCGGGGTAAAATCGTTCTGGCGCTCGTTCTCGTGGCGGTGGCCCTCGGAGCCATGGGCGTAGCGGGCTGGATCTACTACGAGGACCTGACCACGAAACGCGAGGCGGTCGAGCGACTTGACGAGGCGACCGCGCTTGTAGAGGCCGCGGACAAGGTGGTCCTGGATGTGGACAAGGTAGTGCGCGCGGAGATCGGCGCCGAAGTGGGCGCGCAGGCGGAGGAATTGGCGCCGCAGTTGCCAGGCGCGATGGACGATCTCGCTGATGCTCTATCCCTTATCGAGGAATCGCTGCCGGATCTGCCTGACGAAGAGATCGTTTACGCGGTCGCACTGGAAGCCTCCGCAAAAGCGCGTCTCGATATGCTGGAGGAAGCAGGCCAGATTCTGGAGGCCAACCGTAAGGCCGCCGCGGCACTCACGCTCGCGACCGAGGCTTGGGACCTTGTTCTCGAAGCCGATGAGCTATCGACAGAGGCGGTCGAGGAGTACAACAAACTCACCCGTGAAGGCGTGACGAAGTCATCCGAGCTCACGGATAAGGCTCGCGAGAACATCGTCAAGGCGAAGGAACTCTTCAGCGAGGCTGCCACCGGGTTTCCCGAGGTGGACCTGGAGGGCTATGTAGAGTACTGCGATGCGAAGCTGGATGCACTCGAGATCTCAAAGCAGGCCGACGAAGCGTGGCTAGCGGGCAAGCCTGCTGAGGCGAACACTCTAGGCGAGAAGTACAACGAGGCCGAGAAAGAGCTTGTGGAAAGAGCCAAGGAACTACCGAGCAGTCCGGCGGAAGCGATAGCCGAAGCCTACGAGGAGCTTGCAGGAGAGGCCACAGAGGCCTATTTCGAGGCGCGAACGCGCGCCACTGAAGCAGACGCCTATCTCCGCGAGGTTGCCGGAGACACGCATTCCGACTGAGCCGGCGAGGACCGACAGAATCGCGAGGACCCACAGAATCGCGAGGGCCGGAATCGCGTCTTCGATCAGCCCTCGGAGTACCCGCTTCCAAGCCGTGCGATCGCACGTACGTCCAGAATGATCACCCGCCCGCCTTGGACCTCTATCAGCTGCTCATCACGCAGTCTGGCGAAGGCTCGAGAGAGCGTCTCCGGGACGGTTCCGAGCGCCTCAGCAAGATCGGTCTTGGACATACCGAGGTCTATCTCGAGTCCTCGTGAAGAGGGCTGCCCCACGCCAAGAGCCCGCTGGAAGAGGTATCTGGCCAGGCGAGAAGGCACGTCGAGCGCCAATGTATGAACGACGCCCGTGAAGTTGACGACACGGTTGGCAAGATCGCTTATGACTTCCCGGGCGACCTGGTCATCGGCGGCGATCAGCTCCCATAGTGTCTCGCTAGCCAGCCAGGCCAGAATCGCCGGGGTGACGGCTTCGGCGTTTGCGGGATGACGCCCTCCGGCCAACGCGGCGATCACCGCCACGGGATCGCCGGCGTCGAGGGTCTCGAAGGCGATGCGTTTGCCGTCGGCGCCGAGGTGGAACACACGGATCCTGCCGGCGACAACGACGGCGAACTCGACTGCCGGCTCTCCTTCTGCGATGAGCCGTGCGCCGCGATGGACCTCTTCGATGCGCGCCGCTCTTGCAAGTTCGGTGATGGCCGCATCTGCCGCCGAGCGCCACAGGCGGCACTCACGCAAAGCGGTCCATACATCGGAGCGCACATGCTCGGGCGCTGGTGTCACGGAATCTCCTCGGCGGTTCGGCTGGCGACTGTAGCGCGCACACCTCGACGCGTTCGCATAGATTCCTCCCGGACTTGACCGCAGTCAAGGCACGCGTTGCGCGCCAGCCCTACGCTGGGTTCGTACCCGTGAGAGACGATTCGGGCGCGGCTTTCCGAGGAGTGGTTGCGCGTTCCCCGGACCGAGGCAGGCGGAAGGAGCTACGAATGAGGGCCGATAGGGTAACCAGGCAGATCGTGCACATCGAGGACGAGCTTTGCAACGGCTGCGGCGCGTGTGTTTCGCCATGCGCCGAGGGGGCTATCGAGATCGTCGATGGCAAAGCACGAGTGAGTCGCGAGGAGCTCTGCGACGGGGCAGGCTTCTGCCTCGGTGTGTGTCCTACAGGAGCTCTGACGATCGAGACGCGCGAGGCGGCGCCCTTCGACCATCATGCTGTCGAAGAGCACGTGTCTGCCCTGCCGTCCACCTACATCGCGCAGCGTTGCTTCCAGTGCGACACGTCGGAAGATGACCGCGCGCTCTTACCGGTGAAGGTTCATGGAACGAGCACCTGGGTCTGCACGCGCTGCCTGCCTGCACTGATTCACGGGTAAGAACAGCGTTCCCCTCCAGGACCGCCGCTTATCCGGAGCCGCAAGAGGTCGCGTGAGAGTAGCCGCAGCCGGTGCAGTATCATATCCTCGAATGGCGCGGCGCAGTGCTGCGTCGGCGGTCGCACGATGTCGGAGGGCCTCATGTCCCAGCCTGCAGAGCACGTACGTCACCTGTCCACCACGATCGGCCCGCGTCCTGCAACGACCGACACCGAAGCGCAAGCTGCCGACTACTTAGAGTCCGTCTTTGCGGACCGCGGAATGGAAGTCGAGCGACAGGAGTTCGACTGTCCGCGCACCGACTCTTGGGCGCAGGTCGCTTATCACCTGCTTACGATAGGCGCCGCGGTCGCTTCTGGCTGGACTTTTCTCCAGTGGCCCGCATTCGCCCTGTCGGCGGCTGTGGCCTTCTTGCTGTTGATGGATCTCGACATGCGTTTCGGACTGACCGGTTGGTTGCCGCCCAAGGGCCCCAGCCAGAACGTGATCGCTCGACACATGCCGAAGGTCCGCCGAGGCGAGACGCCGACACGGGTGGTGATCGTGGCGCACTACGATTCGGCGAAGGAGTCGCTTGCTTTCGCGCCTTCGATGGTCAAGAACCACGCGATTCTTTCCGGGCTGGCAAGATGGTGCACTCTGATCGTTGCCGTTCTCATATTCGTGCGGAGTCTACCGTTCTTTCCTGAATGGGAGCCCTGGGCTTGGTATGCGACTATCGCCGTGAGCGCTTACCTGGCGGTTCCGCTGCTCATATGCGTCCATCGCGAGGTAGCCATGCGCGTCGTGGAAGGCGCAAACAGCAACGCATCGGGTGTCGCTGTCATGCTCACTGTCATGGAGCGCATAGTGCCCGCACCCGATGAGACGGGCACCATCTCGTTTCGTCCCGTGCGGCGGGATGCCGAGGCGGCTCGCGAAGCGGAAGCAGTGCCCGAAGATGTGGAACTGCAGTACACGTCTGCCGGAGAACCTGCCGCTGAGCACGACCCGACGGTCTTGCCGGACGATTTCGAATGGGCGGAGTCAACTCCTGAGGTATCACCGTCGCAAGGCCTCCTTGAGTTCGACACGATCGAGTTCGACGCCGTGGAGGGATCGCCCCGCAGCGGAACGACTCCCTCGGCAGAGCCAGATGACGGGACTTGGGCAGAAGACGTTGAGGCAGGCAAGCCAGGCGCTCCGGCAACCGGGGCTGCTCGCCGCAAGCCTCGGGCCGAAGACGCTCCGGCCGAGCGGAGGGGGCTGTTCGGCCGAAGGCTTAAGCAGAGAAGATCTCAAGACCAGGAGGGCTTGGGCGGATGGCTGGGCCTCGGGAAGGACTTCGACGCTCGTGAAGCCGGAGAGAGGATCGGTTCTTGGGAGAATCTCTCGGAAGATGACGATGAGAACGGCATCGGCTTCAAGGGGGGACGCGCGGGCAACGACCCCCTAGGAGACCCCGACTTCGCTGCAAGCGAGGCCTCTCGGATAAGACGTCACGTGACCGAGATGGTGGACCGTGCGCTTGCGGACAAAGAGATATGGTTCGTAGCGCTGGGCGCGAAAGAGCCCGGAGCTTGGGGGATGCATGCGCTGCTGGGTTCGTACGGCTCCGATCTCAAAGGGGCGCTCTTCATCAATATCGAAAGCGTCGGCTCCGGTGCGCTGAACATCGTCACCGAAGAAGGGGTGGTACGTCGATATCGTGCGGACAGACGCCTTGTTAGTGCGAGCAGACGTGTTTCCAACGAGAACGACATGCCGATTCGCGCCCGTCCTTACAGAGAGTCCTCGACAGATGCCACGCGCGCGCTGATCCGCGGCTATCGCGCGATGAGCATCATGGCCTTCGACATCAACGGACGAGTGCCGAATCGAAGCTGGCGAACGGACACTGAGGAAAACGTCGATTCCGCCAACCTTGATCTTGCCGAGAGGTTCGTGACCGGGATCGTACGCTCTTTGTAGCGTGGCGATCCCACGGCGGCCCTTCTGACGCATGGCACAGAATCCTCAAGCCTTACTGGCCGGCGAGAGGGCGGTCGATATCGACGCGCACGCGCTTGCGCCACGCCAGACGGTCCGCGTAGAAGGCGAGTCCTGAGCCGACGAGCGTGATGACAGTGGCGATCCAGAAGATCGGCAACATCAAGGCCGAACGCTGCAGCGCTATCACGACCAATGCGAACAAGATGAAACCGAGGTGCAGCAGCCCGGAGCCGGTCTTGACCAGACGCCCCTCGGTCAGATACGAAGGCCCGCGTGTCCCGGCGACGGTGAGCGCCACCACGGCCACCTGAATCAGCGCTGAGAGTGCCAGGTAGACGGCAAGACCGGTCTGTGGGCTTCCAGTGAAAGCCCAGGAAAAGAGGCCGACCAGGACCATGCCGGCGGACACCGCGACGAGCGAGGTCCGGTCGAAGAGCCGCTTGGGGACGCAAAGTCCCATGACCACGACGAGCGCGATCACCTGCGGGGCGGCTATGACGTTCATCCATCGGACGAATTCGGTGTGCCCCGTGGCCTCGAAGCCTGGGATGGTGGCGGTGGCCCACCAGATGTAGAGGGTTCCAACGAACGACTGGACTCCCAGCGAGCCGAGCAGCGCGACCGTGATCACGGTGAGCGTGAAGTCCCATTCCTTATGGCGCGTTTCGTTCACCGAGTACAGTCTCCTCTCACAGATAGCTGTGGGCGCCAGGGACCACGTAGGTGGCGAGGTAGGTGAGCAGCAGCGTCAGGAAGGAAAGAATCGAAAGCGCCGCCACCCAACGCCACATACCAGGTTTGCGCAGGTAAAGACGTGCATGCAGGAATGCCGTATAGAGTAGCCACATCATAATCGACATGTTCACCTTTCCCGACCACCACCACGATTCTCCTTGCCACGCGAGGATCGCCCACGGGAATCCGATCAGCATTCCCGCGGTAAGCGGCAGGTAGCCAAGGCGTATCCACCGGTATGCTGTGGTCTCATATGCAGAATACCGCCGCGAAACCATCACCAGCGTGGCGACGAAAGCGACGGTGAACGTGGCGTATGCGAAGAAGAGCGCCGGAGGATGCGCCCACATGTACCAGGTGTTGTAGTAGAGCTGACGGGCTCCTTCCATCGCCTGGTAGGCGCCCATCATCCGGGCGGGATCTCCGCTGGCCATCTCCTGCAGGTAGCCGAGGTATTGACCGAGGAAGGAAGGGAGCGGCTCGGTGAAGGGCCTGCCCCACACTGCAGCGCCCGCCGTGAGCACGGCCAGGACCGCAGCCACGCCGGGCAACAGCTCTTCACGGTGCCGACGGAGCAACACCGCCATCAGCGCCAAGATCAAGGCCCAGACGTAGAGCTTCTCGGACTCTACCCATAGCGGCACGGCGACTCGGCCCACGACCCTGCCGGTTTCGGGACTCACCACGATCGCGGTCTCGTAGAGGCGCCAATGGAACCAAACGAGCAGGCCCTCTCCGAGTGCAAGCAAGACCGCGACCGCCGTCACGGCCGGACCGAGAAGGCGGCGCCAGGCGGGTACGGAGGCCAAGGCCAGAAGGACTGCGGCTCCGGCAGGCATCAGGACCTGGATTGGTGTGCCTATCGCTGCTAGCGTACGCAGAAGCTGTGATATTTCCGCCTGCACCTCGGCGGGCGTCATAGGCATCGACTCCATGTGACTCGCGTGTAGCCAGGCGCTTCTCCAGTATACTGTGCATGCAACCGAGATGCCGTCTTGCGCTCTGCGGAGGTCGCTGCCTTTGAGGCCGAGCCGCTTCGTCAAATCACTCCTGCGCAGCGCTAAAGTCTCCTGGCGCGAACAACCTACGCGTCGCGACATCGAAGCGCTCCAGGCCAACATCGAGCGGGTGGGTCTTGTCATCAAGGTGCGGTGGGCCTTGGTGGCGGTCTTGGTGGCCTTCTCGGCCTTGGGCGGCTCGGTGTTCGCCATGGAAGCCACATGGGCCGAACTCGTCGCCAACATGCGTGTGCCCGCGATCGCCGTGGTGTTCGTGGTCTGCTACAACACCTACTATGCGCTTACGTACCGGCGTCTCGGCAACGTCCGCTTCCTGAACCACGCTCAGTTACTCTTCGACGCGGTTGTCGTGACGGTGCACGTCTACTACTCAGGCGGGGTCTACTCTTGGTTCCATACCATGTACGCGCTATTCGTCTTCGAGGCGGCGTTCATCTTGCCGAAGAGGCGCGATCCGCTCATGATCGCGGCCTTCTGCGCGCTTGCGTATGGGGCGGTTCTTTGGGGGGAGTACTTCGGACTGCTCACGCACGTTGACATCCCATACACTCATGGCGATCTCCATCTGAATCGCACGTACGTCACGGTGCGTCACATGTGGCAGGTCGCTCTGCTCGGGGGAGCGTCGATGGTGGCCATTCTGATGACGTCGGCTCTGCGCGCGCGCGAGAGCCGACTGGCGTCCTCTGCGATTCTCGACGAGAAGACCGGGCTGCACGACCGCAAGTACTTTCTCCGGGCGCTTTCGTCCGAGCTGCTCCGAGCCGAGCGCGATGGACGCCAAATCTGGGTACTGATGCTCGACATCGACCGTTGCGCCGAGTTCAACCGCGTCTTCGGAATCGCTCGGGGGGACGACATGATAGGCGTCGTCGCCGATGCGCTATCCCGCACGCTCGAGGATTGCGGGGAGGCGGAGACGTATGCGACTAACGTGCTCAGCCGCTTCGGCGGCGAGGAGTTCGCACTGCTTCTCGTGGAAAGCTGCGAAGGCGGCCCTCCAACTGCGAGTGATGCAGAGAAGCTGGCCGAGGCTTTGCGTGTGGCGGTCGAGGAGGCACGGCTGGGTGGCGCTTCCGTCACCGTGAGCGTGGGCATCGCCTCCTATCCCGAGCACGGACCTACCGTCGACACCCTGCTCTGCGCGGCCGATGAGGCGCTCGTAGCGGCAGCGGCGGCCGGCGGCAACCGCGTCGCAGTGGCTGGTGTGGCCTCGTGACGGTTGTCGAGCGGGCCGTGACCGTGCTTGCTGCGCTCTCGCTTGCGGCGGTGTTGCTCGGGAGCGCCGTGCTCGTCATGCTCGCGCCTGCCTACACCCGCCTACTCGTGGTCGGGGTGGGCGCCCCGGAGAAGGCCGGGCTCAGCGTCGAGCAGACCGTTCGTCATGCCGAAGAGGTTCGCGCCTATGTCTCCGGTGCACCCGGCGTCAAGTTGCCCGAGCGCCTGGACGACGGCCGTCCCGCTTTCGACGCGTGGGCCGTCTCCCACCTCGCGGACGTGAGGGACGTGCTCTCCCGAGTCCGTGCGATCACGGGGATGGCTGGGTTTCTGGCCTTGGGCTGGCTTGTCTGGGCTCTTGTCGGGCTTCGGTATCGGGCTCATGTGCTCGCCACCTCTCTCAAAGCAGCCGCGCTGATCGTATTAGGCGTCGTCGCAGCGGGGGCCGCGTTCGCTCTGCTCGACTTCGGGCGCTTCTTCACTCTGTTCCATGCGCTGTTCTTCGAAACCGGGACGTGGATCTTTCCTTCCGAAGCCCTTCTGATACGCCTTTTCCCCGAGGCGTTCTGGATGGTCTCGGGGGCTGTCTGGGCAGGCCTTTCGCTCGTGGGCGCGACAGCGATCGCTTGGGGTGCGCATATCGTCCGCACCCGCGTCGCGGCTACGGGGGAATGACAAGAGCACGGGTAGGTGTAAACTGCTGTCGGGGTTGTTCTCGCCCGAGGGGGGTTCTCGCCGCAAGACTTCCGCTCCGGGAGATGAGTGGCCGCCGGAAACATGTCGGCTTATGAGAGGAGTCTTCAATGCCCGCCAAAGAAGGATATTGCGTCAAGTGCAAGTCGAAGCGTGAGATCAAGGATGCCCAGGATATCATCATGAAGAACGGCCGCCCTGCGACTCAGGGGCTCTGCCCGGAATGCGGAACGAAGATCTTCAAGATTGGCAGCAAGTAGTCGTTTCCGGCCGGCTGTGATCGTGGCGGGCGTCGAGTCGCTTCGGCGTCCGCTAGTGGTGTTCGGACCGATGGATCCGGCGGACCATAGGCCCGTGTTGACACCGGCGATGCCGAGGAGTAGCGTCCGGTAATCATTGTCCGGCACGTCGTGCAAGCGACGGACGGAGGAGAGAGCGCGACATGAACGTCATCGTCGTAGGGTGCGGCCGCGTGGGCTCCCAGCTCTCCACCCTTCTGTCCGTCGAGGGTCACAACGTTGTGGTCATCGACAAGAACGCCGAGGCCTTCAAGAGACTGGGCACCATCTTCAACGGCGTGACCATCAAGGGCTTGGGCTTCGACGAAGACGTTCTCGAGGAAGCAGGCATCCGCGACGCCGATGCCTTCGCCGCGGTGACCAATCTGGACAACACGAACCTCATGGCCGCCGAGGTCGCCCGCAAGCTCTTCGGCGTGAAGCACGTCATGGCCCGGCTTTACAACCCACTTCGCGAACGCACCTATCAGCAGTTGGGACTGGACTACGTATGCGGCACGACTCTCGTGGCCGAAGTGCTTCACGAGAAGATCAAGGCGGGGCACGGTCATCACGTCACCGCTCTAGGCGATGTCGAACTCATCCAGTTCAAAGCGAGTGATGCGATAGAGGGCAAGAGGGTCGCCGACATCGAGATCTTGAGGCGCTTTCGTATCGCAGCGATCTCGCGGGGTGACGAGATGTTCGTTCCCGAGCCCGAGGCCGTCCTTCACGCTGGCGACATCGTGATGGCTTCGGTCAAAGAAGAGGCTTTCGGGAAGATCGAGCGCTACATGGAGGAGTAGGGATGTACATCGTCATCAACGGCGGGGGGAAGATCGGCTCCTACCTGGCCGGCACGATGGTGAACTCCGGTCACGAGGCCGCGCTCATCGAAAGGCGGGGCGATATTGTCGAGAGGCTGGCCGCCGAGCTTCCGCAGCGCATACTCCTCATACACGGAGACGGCTGCGACGTCTCGTTTCAGGAGGATGCGGGGGTAGGCCGCGCAGACGTGTTCGTGGCGGCTACCGGTGATGACGACGACAATCTCGTCGCATGCCAGCTTGCCAAGGTCGCATTCGGCGCCCCGAGAGTGATCGCGCGTGTCAACAATCCCAAGAACGAGGACATCTTCAATGCGCTCGGCATCGAAGCCATCTCTTCGACGACCATCATCGCTCGGATGATCGTGGAGGAGGCGACGGTCGGTGACATACACACGCTAATCGCGTTGCGCCGGGGCAGCATGGCTATCGTCGAGATCGGGCTGCCTGTGGATCGCTGCGTCGTCTGCAACAAGGCCGTCTCCGAGCTCGAGCTGCCCGTCGACTGCATTCTGGTCGCTGTCATCCGCGGCGAAGACGAGGTGGTCACCGTCCATGGGGACACCCGGCTGCAACCAGGTGACGTGGTGATCGCCTTCACAGCGGTCGAGCACGAGAAGGCTCTGAAAAAGGCGCTCACTGGGGCGTAAACGCATTTGCCCGGCTCCGATGGGCTGACGTACAATGCCAGACGCTATGCGGGCATAGCTCAGTAGGTAGAGCGACAGCTTCCCAAGCTGTAGGTCGCGGGTTCGAGACCCGTTGCCCGCTCCACGCCATCTTCCGGCCGCCTTGTGGCGGCCTTTCGCTTCGGGAAGGCAGGAATCCGGTCCCGTATGTCGAACATCTGTTCGTAAGCAGCCGCGAACCCCTCATCTCCTTTTCCGGCCTGTCGGACGGAGGCTCGTGATGAGAAGAGGATTGGTCGTCGCGGCGACGATAGCCATTATGTTGACCGCGTTTCTCGCTCCCAGCGGGGCAGTTGGGAGCGAGGGCGGGTGGCCTCTAGCAGGACCTGCCCGTATCCTGGTCGGTTTCGGGGAAAGCTACCAGACGCCCGACGGAGCGCTGGCGACACACAGAGGGGTCGACCTGGCGGCTGCCCCAGGCAGCGAAGTGCGCTGCGTGCTTCCCGGGACCGTAACGTTCGCAGGACGCGTTCCCGCCGGCGAGGGTGCCACCACGCTTGCGGTGACGATCGAAAGCGGCGAAATACGCCTGAGCTACATGCCTCTTGCAGAGGTCGATGTCGTCTCCGGGGAGTCCCTTTCGACCGACTCGCGGATTGGATCGCTTGCAGGTTTCGGGGATCGCTCGCACGGGGAGCCCCATCTGCACTTGGGCGCCCGACGCGGCACTCTCTACATCGATCCGATGCCGTTCCTGATTCCGCCGTCATCGACAGGCACCGCTGAGGCAGACCCGGCCGAGGCTCCTGTCCTCGGCAGGGAGACCGAAGCTGCGGCGTCAGCTGTCTCGCCTGCACCCCAAGGCACAGCGTCGGTATCCGCAGCGACATCGTTTGGCGGTGCTGGCAACACGCAGCAGGCGTCGGGCACCACGGGGCTGACCTCTACTGCAGCTCAGGCTGCGGCGTCGCCGATTACCGAAGGCGCGAGCGCAGGACAGGCGACGCGTTCTTCACACGCGGCAGAGACCGATCAAGCGAGCTTGGAAGCGAACTCAAGCCGACAGGTTGCTCAAGGGCCTGAGGTGTCCAGAACTCCGAATGCCGTACTGAGAAAAGCGGGCCTCGATCCAGAGCGCACGCGGACTGTCTTGGTCGAGAACAGGCGAGAAAGGGCGCTGTCCGCAACGCCCTTGCCACGCGCCTCCATCTTGACCTGCGCAGGGGTTCTGGCCACGGCGCTGTTGTGGCCGGTCTGGCGCTCGATTCCGCTGGTAGCAGGCAATGTCGGACCTGTACGAGAGGATGTTGCGGCAGTGTTGACTCGGTGATACACTGCGAGGGCTCATTTCCTGTCCCGGGCGGCTGCCTTCACGGTCCCGGGACCGTAAGCCCAAAGGAGGTGACTTATGAAGGCGTACGAAATGTTGCTCTTGCTCGACCCCGGCCTCGACGAGGACGCCCGCGAGGGCGTTCTGGATAAGGTCCAGGGGCTCATCACCTCCGAAGGGGGCCTCGTCGACAACGTCGACTCCTGGGGCAAGCGTCGTCTCGCTTACGAGATCAACGACCTCACAGATGGCGACTACGTGCTACTGGACTTCCACAGCCCCCCCGATGCGATCGCCGAGATCGACCGAGTTCTGCACATCACCGATCCGGTAGTCCGCTACATACTCATCCGTCGCGACGATCGAGAGTAGTCGCATTGAGGATAGGCGGCGGGCGGCCGGATCTATCAGTCCGGTGTTCGCTACGAGAATTCAGGTGGTGGTTAGATATGAGCATCAACAGAGTGGTCATAAGCGGCAACCTAACGCGCGATCCGGAGCTGCGTTCTACTGCAAGCGGCATGGCCGTGCTGAACCTCGGCGTGGCCGTGAACGATCGCCGCAAGAACCAGCAGACCGGGGAGTGGGAGGAGTATCCGAACTTCGTGGACTGCACGATCTTTGGCGCACGGGCCGAGGCGCTCGTTCAATACCTCAGCAAAGGGACGAAGGTGGCCATCGAAGGTAAGCTTCGCTACAGCACCTGGGAGAACCAACAGGGCGAGAAGCGCTCCAAACTCGAGGTGGTCGTAGACGATCTCGAGTTCATGTCCTCGCGTGGCGAGGCTGGCGGCGGCGGCCAAGTTTCGGACCCGCCGGGCGCATCCGACAGCTCGGGCGATGACGAGATTCCGTTCTAGTATCGAACCGCGGGACGCAGCGGCGGAACCCTCCCGCCGGCGGACCGCACCATGACGTGACCAAGTTGCTTCGAAAGAGGCGAGAGGAGGATCGGACGTGACCGAGTACGCACGCAAGCCCAGGCGCAAGTACTGCGCTTTTTGCAAGGACAAAATCGACTACGTCGACTATAAGGACGTGCAGAACCTGCGCAAGTTCATGACCGATCGCGGCAAGATCAAGCCGCGCCGTGTGACGGGCAACTGCGCACAGCACCAGCATCAGCTCTCCATGGCAGTCAAGCGGGCCCGTGAGATAGCACTCGTTCCCTACACGATACCGGTGGTCAGCGGTAAGATCGACGGCCGCCGGGGCAGGTAGCTCTCGGGTGAGCGCCGCCCCGGACATTCGCGACGTCGGCCTGCTTTCGGGGGCCGTCGTCGTAGGCGGGCTGCTCGCGCCCATGTTGCCCTTCGTGGGGATGCCCATAGCCGGCGCAGCGCTGTCGGCACTGGTCTACCGAGGGCGGTCGACGGCGGCCGCGCTATCCGTAGGAATCACGGTGGTGGCAGGCACCTTTCTAGCTGTTGCGGATGCTGTATTCCTTGTGCCGGCGCTTGCCGGCTTGCTTATTGTGGTCTCGAGCATGGAGAGGCGAGATGCTCTCGCAGGAGTCTTCATTCTCACGCCGATCTTCGCTCTGGGCGCCGTCGGTTCTGCCGCGCTGCACGCGATGCTACAGGGGACGACGTTTCTAGCGCGGACGAAGGAAGCGGCCGATGCGACGGTGGAGAGTATCTCGAACGTGGCCGGGGGCGCGGTGGCGAACGGCACGCTGTACGGGATAGAGGTGGACGGGCTTGCAGACCTGTTGTTCCGTCTTTGGGCGGTGGATTACTTCGTCACCGCCTTGGTGAGTGCGACATTGGCGGTCGCTGGGGCAGGCTGGGCGGGGACGCGGGCCGGTGCGAGCGTGAAGCGGCTGCCAAGGATCGATAAGCTCGACCTTTCTCCGCACGTGCTCTGGCCCTTTATAGGAGCGTTCGCACTCATGGCGGCCGGGCGCATCACGGGCGAGGCAGCGGGTCTGTTGAGTACGATAGGCTTGAACCTGCTTCTCGGGGTCAGATTGCTGCTTCTAGCCCAGGGACTCGGCGTTGTGGCGGCCTTCTATCGCCGATTCGGCCTGGGCCGGTGGGCGCGAGGAGTGGGATACATCCTGCTCGTACTGGCGGATAGCGTTTTGCCGATAGTGAGCGTGGTGGGACTGATAGACTTCTGGGCGAACTTCCGGAGGCTGCCGCGGGAGGATTCGAAACGGCCTGAAGAGGTTGAGGACAAGACAGACGGCGACTAGAGTCATAAGCACACTCGTGCGGGCGATGCCGCCGTCGACGGACAAGGAGTACGTGATGAAGGTCATCCTGACACAAGAACTTAAGGGCAAAGGTGGTGAAGGCGACGTTGTCGAGGTTGCTCGAGGCTACGCCGTGAACTACCTGATCCCGCGCAAGCTTGCCGTCGAAGCGACGCCGGGCAACCTGAAGCAGCTCGAAGCTCGCATGGGCAACATACGCAAGCGCGAAGAAGCGAGACTCGCGGGCGCCGCTACGCTCGCCGAAAGCCTGGATGGCAAGAGCATCACCATCGAGGCCAAGGTGGGAGAGAGTGGCCGCCTGTATGGCTCGGTCACATCGCAGAAGATCATGAATGCGATAGCCGAACAGTTGGCAACCGATGTCGACCGCAGGAAGATCGGCGTGCATGGGCACATCAAAGAACTCGGCACACACACTGTCTCAGTCCAGGTGTACCGCGACGTCAAAGCCGAAGTCACGGTAAATGTCGTGGCCGAAGGAGAGCCGGTCGAATCCGGGCCCACCGTCGCGGAACTGTTGGCTGAAGAGGATGCAAGGGAAGCCGCTGAGACCCCTGCGTCGGAGACGTCCGTATCCGAAGAAGCTGCTGAAGAGAAAAGCGTGTCCGACGAAGCCGCAGACGAGGAATCTGGTGCCAAAGGCTCGCCTGAAGACGAGGCTGTAGAGCAGTAGGCAGGCGAAAGACCGCAATCCACAGAATCGTCGGTTGACGGCGCCACCCGCACGGGCGGTGCCGCCGCGTTTCAGGCGGATGAAACAACACGGGAATCTGTGGATACCGGGGATAAGGTCCTTCACCGAAGGTGGCCGGCCTGCTTGCCTGTGGACAGTATTCGTGCCGTTGCGACCGGTGTCAGACCCCTCGACTAGAATCGATGGTGACAGTATCACCACGATGGCTAGAAGCATGGCGTTGTCGGCTTCTAGCAGGGGGAGAACAACCAGACATGGGCGAGGTTCGCGGTTCGCTTGCGTTGGCCCACTCGGGATCCACGCGGGTGCCGCCTCACAACGTGGAGGCGGAACAAGCCCTTCTCGGCTCGATGTTCCTGTCTATGGAAGCAGTGGAGACGGCGCTAAGCACGGTGCGTCTCGAGGACTTCTATCGACCGACCCACCAGAAGATCTTCAGTGCCATAGAGTACCTGCATGGCAGGGCGGTTCCTATCGATCAGCTGAGCGTTGCAGATCGTCTTGAGGCCGCTGGCGATCTCGAAGCCATAGGCGGTAAGGCGTACCTCCTCGATGTCACGAGTGCGGTGCCCACTGCTGCCAACGCAGTAAGGTACGCCGAGATCGTGCAGCGCACGTCGATGCTTAGAGACCTCATCGATGCCGGGAATCATATCCTGGCACTCGGGTACGAGGCTCCCGACGACATGAAGGCCGTCGTCGAGGAATCCGAGCGGATGCTTTTCCAAGTAACCAACAAGCGAGTCAGCAGCAACTTCAAGGGCATGGAAGAGCTTCTCGCGACAAGCTTCAAACAGCTGGAAGAGCTGTTCGAGCGCCAGGAGCACATCACAGGGGTGCCGACAGGCTTCGACGACATGGACAAGCTTCTCGCGGGAATGCACCGCGGGGACCTGCTCATCCTCGCCGCACGCCCTGCGGTCGGCAAGACAGCCCTGGCGCTCAACATAGCCGTCAATGCGGCAAAGGCGGGAACTTCGGTTGCGCTATTCAGTCTAGAGATGTCATCAGAGCAGCTCATACAGCGCTTGCTTTGCTCCGAAGCGCGAATCAACTCCCAGGACATACGCACCGGCCGTATCAAAGACGGGGACTGGGCGAGCATCCATCGCGCAATGGGGCACCTTGCCGAACTCGATTTCCAAGTGGACGACACGCCGTCGATCTCGATTCTCGAGGTCCGGGCGAAGGCCCGTAGGCAACTCCGCGACAAGGAGAACGGGTTGGTTATTGTGGACTACATGCAGCTCATGCAACCGCAGAACCGGCGATCTGAGAACCGCCAGACCGAGATCGCAGAAATCAGCCGGGGGTTGAAGATCCTTTCCAAGGAGTTGAACGTGCCTGTTCTGGCGCTCTCGCAACTCTCCCGAGCCGTCGAACAGAGAGCGGGCAAGCGCCCGCAACTGTCTGACCTGCGCGAATCGGGAGCCATCGAGCAAGATGCGGACGTCGTCATGTTCATCGATCGCAACACCGACCCCGGCGGTACCGAGGACCAGGGCTCCTACGAACCCGGGTATGGAGACACCTCGGCCGACACCTACAGGCGCCCCCCCAAGGGCACCGCCGACATCATAGTCGCCAAACACCGCAACGGCCCCACGGGGCAGGTCCGCCTGAAGTTCATGGAGAACTACACGAAGTTCGTAAACTACACCAACAAGGCGCCGTAGCCGGCCTCGGCAGTGGTGGGCCGCGGCCGCTCGGGCTGCGGCCCGCCGAGGCTCTTGGGCCAGGGAGTGGCCGCTCGGCTTTTCGCAGGCGAGCCTGATTCAGCGATGGCGCTGCGGCATGCGGGGAACATAACTGATGGTCGAATCTGGTCTGTCAGGTCGGGAGGCGGGAGCACTATGCAGAGCCGCCGCGTCGTAATCATCGGAGCCGGACCCGCTGGCATATTCGCCGCTATCGAGTTGGTCCGCGGGGGCGTCGGGGACATCACCATCGTCGAGAAGGGCAAGGGCATCGAAGAACGCCGGTGTCCCGGGCGCGAGAACGGATGCATCGGCTGCCCCGAATGCGATGTGATGAGCGGATGGGGCGGCGCGGGGGCGTATTCCGACGGCAAGCTGACGCTCACAGGCGATGCCGGCGGGTGGCTTTCCGAATACATCGGCGGCGAGCTCCTGAAGAAGATGATCGCCGAGGCAGACGAGGCGTGGCTCGAATACGGCGCCGATCCACACGTGCACGAACCCGACCCGAGCCATGCCGCGCGCCTCGAGCAAGAGGCAGCCCTCGCGGGCATGCAGCTCACCCCGATGCGCATCCGCCACTTGGGCACCGACCGCTTGCCAGAGGTCATGACCGCCATGCGGGCCCATCTAGAGGAAGAGAACGTTCGAATCATGACTGGCACCGAGGCGGTGCGGATTCTAGCCGCAGAGGGTGCAGTGGATGGGGCCGAACTCGCCGACGGGTCCGTGCTCAAAGCCGACGCGGTCGTAGTGGCACCCGGTCGAGCTGGGGCCGATTGGCTGGCCGAACAAGCCAGCTCTCTCGGCATCAGGCTTTCGAACAACGCTGTCGATATCGGTCTAAGAGTGGAGTGCCCGGCAGCGGTCATGGAGCCCCTGACCGACTACCTATACGAGGCCAAGCTGAAGTACTCTTCACGAGTGTTCGGAGATAGGGTTCGGACCTTCTGCATGAACCCGTACGGGGAGGTGACCACCGAGTCCTACGATGGCGTGGTGACGGTCAACGGCCATTCCTTCGCCGAGGAGAAGACCGAGTACACGAACTTCGCAGTTCTAGTGAGCCAATCCTTTACAGAGCCGTTCAAGGAACCCATAACTTACGGTCGTTCCATAGCGCGACTCGCAAACCTGCTCGGCGACGGAATCCTCGCGCAGCGTCTCGGCGACCTGAGGGCAGGCCGCCGGTCGACACCGGAACGCATAGCGGACTCGACGGTTGTGCCGACGATGCCGTCGGCCACCCCGGGGGACCTCTCGTTCGTGCTGCCCTATCGGAACATGACCGACATCCTCGAGTTCATCGATGCCATGGATTCACTGGTGCCTGGAGTGTCGGCTCCCAGTACTCTGCTCTACGGAGTCGAGGTCAAGTTCTACTCGTCGCGGCTGGAGCTTGACTCGGATCTGATGACTCCCGTTGAAGGACTCTACGCGGTGGGCGACGGAGCGGGGGTGACGCGCGGGCTCATTCAATCCTCGGCAAGTGGCATGGTCGCGGCACGCGCGATCTTGGGCGGGTGATCCTGCCACCTGGCTTTCTCGAGGAGTCCTCCTGGGTAGGTAGTAAGAGAGGAGATCGGATGAGCGAGGAGACCCGGGGCCTGTGGCCGCGTCTTGTCTAGATGTAGCCCCTGTCCGGAAAGAGGGTGCAAGCCATGCGCGTGCTCGTAGCGACCGACCTCTCCGACGCCGGATTGCTTGCGATCGAGACGCTGATCGGCTGCAATCCTGCGCTGTTCGAGCAAGTGACCCTAGCTCATGTCATCGGCCCCGAGCACTACATGACGGACAAGTCGATACCCGATGCCATCGGATGGTCCGAGACTGCTTTGGCGGCGGAAGCGAGAGCCCTTTCGCGGGCCGGATTCAATACGGACTACCGGATCGAACAGGGTCCCGAGGCCGACACCGTGCAGGCGATAGCGACCGACGTGGGCGCGGAGCTGATCGTCGTGACGGACCGAGGCCGAGGGGGAGCTCCAGGGAGACTCCTCGGCAGCACCGCGGAAAAGATCGCTCTTGCCGGAGAGATCTCCGTGCTGGTAGAGCGCGTCAAGGAACGAGAGGCCACATGGGCTCGCCTGAAGCAAGGTTCGCCTTTCGCACGCCCGTACGTGGCAGCCGATCTCGATCAGACGGTGCGCCGAATCGCGCTTGCGGTCGGACGATTGCCTGGCATCGAAGCGGTCCGGGTCGTACACGTCACGACCGAGGGTAATGATCCCGTCAAAGCGAGCCGGTTCCTTGCCGAGGAGATCGCGCCCACGCCGATCGAGGATGCCGAGGTGGTCGTGTTGGAAGGCCGGAATATAGCCGAAACGCTCATCGAGGACGCGGATGCCTTCAAGGCGACACTGATGGCGCTCGCACCGCGACGCCATGGGGTCATCGGGCGGCTCGTCTTCGGCAGCGTGGCTACGGCCCTGTTGCGGCAGAGTCGGCTTCCCCTGCTGTTCGCGTAGGCCTGGCGGTCCTTGGCGAGCTGGAATATCGGCCCTGGGTAGGGCATACTGGCACGCGCGCGCCTCTCGACGCAGGGGCGTTGAATCATGCTGTCTAGCAAGTCAGGAAACCACGTGGCAGGAATCGTACTGGTCGGCGCCCAGTGGGGCGACGAAGGCAAAGGCAAGATCACCGACCTGATAGCTGACGACTTCGATTACGTCGTGCGCTTTCAGGGCGGCAACAACGCCGGACACACCGTCATCCACGGCGGCCACACACTCAAGCTTCACCTGATTCCGTCGGGGATCATGTATCCGCACATAACGCCGGTCATCGGGAACGGATGCGTGATCGATCCGAAGGTGCTGCTCGAGGAGATGGATCGGCTCGAGGCCGACGGTCTTCCTACGCACAGACTGCTGATCTCGTGCAACGCCCATCTGATCATGCCGTACCACCTAGACCTGGACGGTGCCAGCGAGCACCGCCTCGGCTCACTCGAGATTGGGACCACCCGCCGAGGCATCGGTCCCGCGTACATGGACAAGGCGTCGCGAATGGGCCTGCGCATCCAGGATCTGACCGACGAGCACATCTTTCGCAAGAAGGTCGAGGCGGCGCTGCACGAGAAGAACGCGATCTTGAGCAAGGTCTACGGGCTTGCCACCTATACGGAGGACCAGATCACCGAAGAGTACCTGTCGTACGCCGAACGCATCAAGCCGCACATCTCGGATACCTCACTCGTGATCAACAAGGCGCTCGACGCCGATCAGTGGGTGCTCTTCGAGGGCGCACAGGGGACACTGCTGGACGTCGATCATGGAACGTATCCGTTCGTGACGTCGTCGAGCCCGGTCGCGGGTGGCGCTTGTACCGGTGCAGGAGTAGGTCCCAGGCGCATCGACCGCGTACTGGGAATCGCGAAGGCCTACATCACGCGCGTCGGCAGCGGCCCGTTCCCGACCGAGCTATCCGGAGAGGTGGGCGAGCATCTGATACGCGTGGGCCAGGAGTACGGCACCACCACCGGCCGCGAACGGCGCGCTGGCTGGTACGACTCGGTCATCGTTCGTTATGCGGTGCAGGTGAGCGGGCTTACGGACCTCATCATCACCAAACTCGACGTGCTTTCCGAGCTCGATACCATCAAGGTATGCGTGGCGTACGAGTACGAAGGTCACCGCTACAACAACCTGCCCTGCCACCAGACGGTCTTCCATCACGCGAGGCCCATCTACGAAGAGCTTCCCGGCTGGCAGGCCGACATCACCGGCTGTCGCGATTTCGGTGACTTGCCGAAGGAGGCGCGCGACTACATCGGCTTCATCGAAGATCTGGCCGAGGTGCCGGTAGCCATGATCGCAGTAGGACCTGCTCGCGAGCAGACGGTCGTGCGCCGCTGGGAGTCTCGTCCGTAGGCGCTCGCGGACGCGGGCCGGGTGAGCCCGCCGCTCGGGCAGTCCTCGGCGGGGGCCCTCGGCGCTCCGGGCGCAGCGCACCCTTCGCGCCTTCCCCGCCTGTGGAACTCGCGGCAGTCTCACCCGGCCCGCGTCAAGGTTCGATTCCGGATAGACTGTGTTTCGTGCGATGTGGTGCTCTCTTTCGAGAACTCGACTGCACTGCGAGTTTGACCGCGACCTTCGGGGCCACATGCTGATGGACCGGATGCGCGAGGCACTGAGCACACGCCACTGCAGCCCGCGCACGGAAAAGGCGTACTGCCTTTGGGTGAGGCGCTACATCCGCTTCCACAAGATGAGACATCCTGCCCAGATGGGCGAGCGGGAGATCAACGAGTTCCTGACCCATCTGGCCGTGCACGATCGAGTCAGCGCTTCGACGCAGACCCAGGCCCTTTGCGCGCTGCTCTTTCTGTACCGTTACGTTCTCGGTTACGAGGTCGGTGATCTCGGCGGCGTGATTCGCGCGCGCAAGTCCAGACGCCTTCCAGTAGTGATGACGCGTGACGAGGTCCGGGCAGTGCTCGCAGGACTCGACGACGAGCACTGGCTCATGGCAGCGCTCATGTACGGGACCGGCCTCAGACTCATGGAGTGTCTGCGGATGCGCGTGCACGACATCGATTTCTCGCGAAAAGAGATCACGGTCCGTGACGGCAAGGGGAGCAAGGACCGGGTGACGGTGCTCCCGGACGCACTCGTGCCTGCGCTGAAAAGACAACTGAGACGCGCCAAAGGCGTTCACCAGCACGATCTCGATGACGGATGGGGCAGAGTCGAACTGCCGAGGGCGCTCGACCGCAAATACCCGAACGCCGCAGCCGAATGGGGCTGGCAATGGGTCTTTCCTCAGCAGAAGAGGTGGAGGATCGAACAGGGTGGAGCGCAAGGCAGACATCACGTCCACGAGACCCTCGTGCAACGAGCCGTCAAACGGGCAGTAAGGCAGGCGGGCGTGGCCAAGCACGTGAGCTGCCACACGTTCCGGCACTCGTTCGCAACGCACATGCTCGAGGACGGGTACGATATCAGGACGATACAGGAACTCCTGGGCCACAAGAGCGTCAGCACGACCATGATCTACACGCACGTACTGAACAGAGGAGGCCTTGCAGTCCGAAGTCCCATCGACCGATTCTAGGGGGAACGGAGTCTTACACGGACTCGATAATCTGCGTGATTCTGGCGGTTTGGCGTCGTACACTTGTTGTGAGCAGTAAGGGACAGGAGCGACCGGACGGCTGCAGCGGTTCTTATCAAGAAGGCCGATCCGGTTGGTGGGGGTTATCCAGACTGTAGAATCACGGTTAGAACGAGGGCTCTGGATTGGGGGGATTGTTGTGCAACAGGCGCGCGCTGTCGGAATACTTGCCTTGGTTCTCACCGCTCTGTCACTCGTCGCCGTGTACCTGGCCTACTTCGCCACGGAGTCGCCAGAGTCTGGATCGTCCCTCCCGTTCACCTTGCCCTCAGCTCCGACGCTAGCAGCCTCACTGATGCTCGGTCTGGCGGCCGTAGTGAGCGCTGCTGTCTGGTACGTACTGCGTAGTCGCTCGGGACGCGCCCCGTTCTAACAAGCGCATCAAGCTGACGCGCGCATGCCCTCGGCGCTTCGCGGTAAGCTGGTGGCGCGCAGCTTATGCCCTACATCGTTAGACCGAATCCCTGGAAGCGCATGCCGGTTCCCACCGTTTGCATTGGAGTATCCTGTGGGATACACTCCATGC
>PWVH01000057.1 GCA_003563465.1 Coriobacteriaceae bacterium
CAAGCCCGAGCCGGAACCGGAGCCCGAGCCGGAACCGGAGCCCGAGCCGCAACCGGAGCCCGAGCCGCAACCGGAGCCCGAGCCGGAGCCCGAGCCGGAGCCCGAACCGGAGCCCGAGCCCAGACCGAATCCGGGGCCGGGACAGAACCGCTAGAACCCGGCAGCCCAGTTCCGGTTGTAGACCGAACTGGTATCAAGCGTCAGGAACGCTTCACGCGCACCATGCCCGAGGTGCAGTAGATGGCTATCTCACCTGCACCCTCGATTTCATCGAGTACGAGATTCATCCCCAGCGCGTCGGAGGAAACGTGACCAGCTATCACGAGGTTGATCTTGAGTTCCTCGGCCTTCTTGCGATGCTTCTCGGAATAGTGCATCCCCACAAGCGTTCCGACCCCAGCCGCTGATAGACGTTCCAGCGCTTCCTCAGGACCTTCGGTCCCCCCTGTCATATCGACTGCGATGCGTCCTGTCCTGCCCGACTCGGAACCGTTGATCAGAGCAGGACCATAGCCTTTCGCGGCCGCGTCGGCATACTCCGGAATGGTTCGCAAGACCTTCACGAGATCACCAAGAGTCACTGGAGCCTCGTCGTCTATGAAGCTCTGGACGAAAGCGTTGACGCTGTTGTCCGCCGGAGTGTGGCACGACATCATCAGAAAGCCTAGTAGCCTGGCCGCATCGATGGCGCGATAGTGATTCGCCGGCATGACCTTGCGCCGTATCTCTTGCGCTCGAGGTTCGATGAGCGCGTCGGCGGCCCCGATTCCCACACCTTGGGCGGCCCAAAGGTCAGCCTGCATGTACATGACCTCGTGCAGGCCTGCATAGCCTAAGCCCTCGGGATGGTGGGCGAAGATCAAATCGACAGGTTCTCCTTTGTCGCGCAGCCGGTCGGCCAGCACTACCTCACCCACCTCCATATCGATGCCCGCAAGCAGCCCACTTACCTCGGCTTCCGGATCACCGACCGAGATCCTGGTATCGGAATAGGGATTGGTGAGCTTCTCTGAGTCGAAGAACTCGCGCTCGTCCTCATCGAGCTTGTCGTAGGCCTTCTTCGCGTTCGCAAGAACGCGATCGATCTCCTTGCAATCTCGGGCGTCCTCGGCGATGCCCTTCTCCACTACGATGCGATAGATGTCCTTCAGCTTGATGCTCACGGTCGACTCCTGTCTTTTGCGAAATCCGGTCTGCGAACCGGGCCTGTGCGCCCACGGGATACGAAGGGGTTGTCTAACAGGTAGTAACGGTATTGATGTTCGTGACCGTCGGTCAAGCCGACACGTCCGGACACGGCAATTCGTTCTTTCGGAGAGCAAGGTGCTTCGTAGACGAATATTTCCTTCTCGTTCAGCGGGCATGCGTTGTCCGTAAGATCGACCGCGAGCGCGACGGCCAGCTTACCGGGTCCGTTAGTAAGCTCCTGTATGGGCCGTCCCCTACGTCGCAACTTCATCACGGCGATCCCATACAACGGCTCGAGTGCACGAACAAGTGTGGCACCCGCGGTTCCTTCCGGTTCGCACACGAAGTTCAGCAGGTAATGGTTGCCATAGGTGAAGTACACATAGGCATGCCCTGGAGGTCCGTACATCACCGCGTTGCGCCGAGTCACACCTTTCGTGGCAGCGTGACTGCCGGCATCCTCGAATCCCAGATATGCCTCGGTCTCGACGATTCGTCCGCCTGTCATTACACTCCCTTTACGGGACAGCAGCACGCACCCGAGCAACTCCCGTGCGGCGATGCGCGGATCACGTTCGAAGAACGGCTGCTGTAGAAGCGAGGAAGGGTCAGGCGGGTTCGGTTCCATATCCGAATGTTACCGCACGTCTTAGCGGCCTAGCACGTTATCGACAGCATCTGAGGGCTTGTGGAGGACGCCGATGCATGAAATGCGCATCACAGACCGGCGCATAAACCGCGTGTCCCTCCGGTGGCCGGAACGACGGACCGGCTTCGATCGGCGTCGTTCTTATCCGGTCTCGAGCATCTTTCGGTCCGACGATCGCCGATATGCAGCCGTCCTGGCACTGATTCTTCTGCTCGGTATCATGGACTGGGCCTTCACCTCTCACGCTCTCGATGCACTGGGAGCCTACGAGGCCAACCCGTTCATGCGTGCGGCGTTCGAGGCCGGTTCCATGTATGCGCTAGGGCTGAAACTCGTCAGTCTGACGGCGGTAATCGCCTGTATGTGGTGGCTCAGACGGCATCGCAGCGTGATAGTGGTCGCCACCGTAACTGCCGCACTGCACATCCCTCTCATCGCTTACCATGTAGCCGGGGCAGCCTTCTTCAGCTAGACAGCTTGCTGCGCTTGAACCACGAGCGCACCGTTTCGAGGGGCTGCGCATTCAGACAGTCATCCGCCGTGATCCAACCTCTGCGCGCGGTAGCGACCCCATAACGCATGTAGCGCATGTGTTCGGCGCGGTGGGCATCGGTGCCGATAGCGATTCGAACTCCATGCCGCTTGGCCGACCTCAAGTGGGTGTCCTTGAGATCCAGGCGGTCGGGGTAGGCATTGAGTTCCATCATCGTGCCGGTCTCAGCCGCCCTTTCGAGCACAGCTTCTATGTCAAGGGCGATGGGCTCGCGTTTGCCGATTATTCGACCGCTCGGATGACCGATGATGTCGACATACGGATTGCCCATCGCTTCAAGCAGCCTAGTTGTAGCCTTGGCGCCGTCGTCCCCCCATCCGGAATGCAACGAGGCGATGCAGAAGTCGAAGGAGGCCAATACCTCCGGGTCGTAGTCCACAGTACCGTCGCGACCGATGTTCAACTCGATGCCTTTCAGAATATAGGGGGCCTCGCCGCGATCGACGTTGAGGGCATCGACTTCCGCCCACTGCTCGTTAAGCCGCGTGACGGTCATCCCACGAACCATGTGCAGGTTCTCTGCATGGTCGGTGACGACAAGATACTCGTAGCCGAGAGCGGCCGCCATCGCCCGATTCTGCTCCAACGTAGAGTGGGCGTCCGTGCTGGTGGTATGCAGATGGAAGTCACCACGGATGTCGGAGAGCTCCAGAAGGCGCGGAAGATCCCCGGCGAGCGCGGCCTCGATCTCTCCAGCGTCGTGCCGAATCTCCGGGGGAGGCAACTGTGCGAAACCAAGTACCGAATACACCTCCTCTTCGGTAGCCCCTCCCACCCTTTCGCCCTCGGCGCCTTCCTCGCCGATGCGAAAGACTCCATACTCGTTCACCTTCATGCCGTGCTTCTTCGCGATCTCACGCACGTGAACGTTGTGTTCTTTGCTGCCCGTGAAGTACTGCAAAGCCGCACCAGCTTGGTCCGGCTTGACGACCCTGACGTCGACCTGCAAGCCCGAAGCCGTAAGCACGCTGGTCTTCGTATCGCCGCTAGCGAGGACCCGTTCGGTTGCAGGCAACAGGCGCACCGCTTCCATCACCGCCGAAGAGTCCTCCGATACGGTGATGATATCGATGTCCCCGATGGTCTCCTGCATGCGTCGGAGTGAACCGGCCGGGACCGCGTCTATGACTGCATCGTGTTTCAGGAGCTCTTCGACAATGCGCTCGGCAAGCGGCAGTGCGTCCATGAGAAGCATCCGGTCGAGATGGCCGAGATGAGTCTCTAAGCCGCGCCTGATGTTGGCGATCGTCTTGTCTCCCATACCTCCGACCCGCGCGATCTCACCAGACTCGATCGCTTCGGAAAGCGCGTCGAGCGAGGTGATCCCTAGCTTGTCGAAGAACTGCCGAGCGCGCTTGGGCCCTACGTTCGGCACTCTCATAAGGTCCACGAGACCGGCAGGGAATTCCGCTTTGAGTGCCTCGAGTTCCGAGAAGGTTCCGTGATGAAGGAGTTCGCAGATGCTGCCCGCAAGCTTGACGCCCACACCCGGGATCTCGGTCAGGCGATCCTCCTCGGCCATTTTGGAGAGTTGTTCCGGCCAGGCTCGAATCATGCCAGCAGCCTTGCGATAGCTAAGAAATCGAAAGCGGTCCGCACCTGCTATCTCGAGAAGGTCGCTCATGAGCTCGAGTTCCCGGGCTATCGCGGTGTTGTCGAACTCGTACACGCTCACCTCCGTGATCATGTGTCGGACACACGAAATGATACCCGGTCGTCGGAGTGCGGTTGATTCGGCGTCGATCTCCGAAGAACTACTTCGCTAAGGACTCTGCCCAAGCCGTGTCGGCCGCAAGGGCCTTGCGCGCCGCCACCAGCTGTGCCTTCACGGCCTCGGCACCGGTGCCACCATCGCTCGTCCGCCGATTCACCACAGCACGCACGTCGACTACATCGGACGCGTCGCGCCCGAGCGACGGGTGAACTTCGGCGTACTCGGCAGCTGACAGTTCTTGTAGTGTTCGGCCCTCCTTCTCGAGCCGCAGCACCAGTGAGCCGACGATCTCGTGAGCCTCACGGAAGGGCATCCCCGTACCTGCCAGATGGTCAGCGAGGTCGGTCGCAGCCATGAACCCCCCATGCGCGGCTTCAAGCATCCGGTCATCGTTCACATACACTGTGGCAAGCACGCCCTCGACCACCTTCAAAGCAGCGAGAGTCGTGTCTACCGCATCGAAGGCGCCTTCCTTGTCCTCCTGCATGTCCTTGTTGTACGTCAGCGGCAGCCCTTTGAACACGGTGAGTAGCCCTACGAGATCGCCGATGACCCGACCTGTCTTACCACGAACGAGCTCGGCGAAGTCAGGGTTCTTCTTCTGCGGCATTATGCTAGAACCCGTCGAGTAGGCATCGTCCATTCTGATGAAGCCGAACTCCTCACTCGACCAAAGGATGAGTTCTTCGCAAAGCCGGGACAGATGGATCATCGTGACGGTGCACGCATACGTGAGGTCGAACATGAAGTCCCGGTCGGAGACGCTGTCCATCGAGTTGGCGCTCACCGCGGCAAAGCCCAGACGTTCAGCTACAGCAGCCCGATCCACCGGGAATGTGGTTCCCGCCAGTGCGGCACTCCCGAGCGGCATGACGTCTGCTGCCTCGTGCGCATGTCGGAGCCGCCTTACGTCACGTCCTAGCATCCAGAAGTAGGCGAGCAGGTGATGGCTGAGAAGAACCGGTTGCGCTCTTTGCAAGTGCGTGTAGCCAGGCATCACGACATCGAGGTGCTCCTCCGCGAGACCTACGATGGTCTCTTGCAGCTTCGTGGCGGCGTCGGCGAGCGCAAGCACGCGACCCTTCGCGTAGAGGCGCGTGTCTAGGGCGACTTGATCGTTGCGGCTTCGACCGGTATGGAGACGCCCTCCTGCTGGTCCGATGCGCTCGGTGAGCGTCCGCTCTATCGCCATGTGAATGTCTTCATCGGCATTGCCGAATTCGAGACGGCCGTCGCGGATCTCTCTATAGATCTCCGAGAGCCCTGACTCGATCGCCTCTGCGTCCCGTTCCGAGATGATGCCCTGGTCCGCCAGCATTCGGGCGTGCGCGATGGAACCGGCAACATCTTCTGCCCACATTCGACGATCGACGGGTAACGAGGTCCCGAACTCGTCTAGGAACGCGCTCGGCGACTTCTCGAACCTTCCGCCCCAGGGTTTCTTCGCGTCAGCCATCGTCACACTTCCCCATCCTTGCCGACCTTGCGACGCTGTCGAGCCCAGACTCTCACGGGAAGGCCGTGCAGGTCGATGAAGCCTTTGGCGGCCTCATGATCGAAGTTATCGGCCTCATCGTAGGTAGCGAGGTTGTAGTCGTAGAGCGAGTAGGGCGAGCGTCGACCGACCGTAACGCACGAACCCTTGAAGAATCGCAGGCGCACATCGCCCGTAACGAGTTGTTGCGTCGTCTCGATGAAGCCGTCCAGGGCTTCTTTGAGCGGAGAGAACCACATGCCGTTGTACACGAGTTCTGACCACTTCTGTTCGACACCCAACTTGTAGTGCAGCACTTGGCGCTCGAGACAGAGGTCTTCCATGGCCTTATGGGCGGTGATGAGCGTGAGCGCACCCGGGACCTCGTAGATCTCACGAGATTTCACGCCTATGAGCCGATTCTCGATCATGTCTACACGGCCGAAGCCATGCTTGCCGGCCAGCTCGTTCATGCGCACGATGATGTCGTGAAAACTGCAAAGCTCGCCATCGAGTGCGACCGGAATCCCCTGCTCGAAACTGATCTCCGCATACTCCGGATTGTCACAGCTGTTTCCCCGCGAATCGCTCGTAAGAGTGTATATGTCGGCCGGTGGCTCCACCCACGGATCCTCCAAGACACCGCATTCTATGGCTCGCCCCCACAGGTTGTCGTCTATCGAGTAAGGGCTGTCGACCGTCGTCGGTACGGGAATGCCACGCTCTTGCGCGTAGAGCATCTCCTGCTCACGGGTCTTCAGTTCCCACTCCCGCACAGGTGCGAGCACCTCTAGATCTGGATCGAGCGCAGCGATGCCTACCTCGAAACGCACTTGGTCGTTTCCTTTCCCAGTGCAACCATGTGCCAGATAGCGCGCACGACAGCGATGAGCCTCTTCCACGAGGTGCTTGACGATTATCGGTCGCGACATCGCTGAGACAAGCGGGTACTTGTTCTCGTAGAGGGCGTTGGCTTTCAGCGCCTTGCTGAGGAACTCGTCAACGTATTCCTCGCGCACGTCCTTGACCAAGGACTCCACCGCCCCGATATCGAGAGCCTTCTGGCGCACGAAATCGAGATCCTGTCGCTCCTGGCCGACGTCGATCGCCACAGCCACCACATCGAGATCGTAATTCTCTTGAATCCACCTGATCGCCACCGAGGTGTCCAAACCACCCGAGTAGGCGAGCACGCATATATCCCTTGCCATGTTCTTCCTTCCGCGTCAGATCAGACTACCCGGCGCTCTGGAACTTGCGGATGCTCTCGGTCAGCCGCTCGGCGGCGGCCTCTTCGGAAGTGATGATCAGGATGGTGTCGTCACCAGCGATAGAGCCGAGAACGTCTACGAGGTCCGCCGCATCGAGAGCGGCCGCGACACCCTGTGCCGTGCCGGGCGATGCCTTCACCAGCACCAGATTGCCAGTGCTTACCACGTTCCTGACGAGTTCGGAGATCATCCGTTGCAGGTGCAGGTCCTCGGCAAGCACGTAGATTCCCTCGGGGAGCTTCTTAAGGCCCATATCGGTCACGTCACGCGAGACGGTCGCTTGGGTGCACACGAAACCCTCGACTTTCAAGCGTTCTACTAGGTCACGCTGGGTGCGAATGCGCTCTCCCCTCACGATACGCCTAATGGCTTCCTGTCGCAGGATGCGCTTCTTCATGGCTGCGATATCTACCTCCGTCTTGTATTCGGCCCTCTCCTCATGCGAGGAGTAGACTCAGCAACGCTTGCTGCGCGTGCAGTCGATTCTCAGCCTCGTCGAACACGACTGAGTATCTGCTGTCGATGACATCGTCGGTAACCTCTTCGCCACGGTGAGCCGGCAGGCAGTGCATGAACAGAGCACCATCCGCTGCAGCGGCCATCAAAGTAGCATCCACGCGGAAGGGTTCGAGCGCCCTCAGTCTGGTCCGGCGCTCGGCTTCTTGGCCCATGGATGCCCACGTATCTGTAGCGACCACATTCGCACCTGAAACGGCCTCATGTGCGTCATGGGTGAGGGTGATCGTCCCGCCTATATCGCCCGCTATCGCACGCGCTTGTGCCACAACCTCGGACTTGGGCTCGTAGCCTACAGGTGTCGCAATGCGCACATTCATGCCCGTAAGCGCACCTGCGTGCAAGTAGGTGTTGGCCATGTTGTTGCCGTCGCCAACGTATGCGAAGTCCACTCCTGCCAGGGCCCCTACATGCTCCTCTATCGTCAGCAGATCTGCGAGCCCCTGACAAGGATGATGGTCGTCCGTCAGCGAGTTGATGACGGGAACAGCGGCGACCTCTGCTACCTCGACGACCTTGGCGTGTTCGAATGTGCGAAGAGCGATGGCCTCACAATACCTCTCTAGCACGCGAGCCGTATCGGCCACGGTTTCGCCGCGTGAGAAAACAGAGTCGCTCCCGGAAAGCACCACAGGAGTGGCACCCAGGCGCGAGCAAGCGACTTCGAAAGACACGCGCGTGCGCACCGACGGCTTCTCGAACACCAGGGCGACCGCAAGGCCGGCAAGAGGTGTCGGTCTGTCGCCTGCAAGCCATGCTGCCTTTTGCGCTGTGGCAGTATCGAGCACCAAGCGGACCTCGGCGGGTGTCAAGTCCGCGAGGGTGAGCAGATCTTTGCCTTTGAGCGATGTCGTCACGAAGAACCTCCGGCCTCGACGAGGATATCGGACAGAACGCTCAGAAGTGTATCAATCTCGCCCGGCCCACACATGAGTGGGGGAAGGAAACGTATGATCTCGGTCCCGATGTTGTTCAGCACCAGACCGCGCTCGAGAGCAGCAGCCGTGATCTCGGCTGCGCACGGCTTGCCAAGTTGTGCGGCGAGCATGAGTCCGGCCCCACGCACCTCTGTGATCAGGTCCGTGTCGGAGGCCAGCCGCTGCAAACCCGCACGCAATCTCGCTCCTGCAGCAGCTGCATTCTCGCCCAGACGCTCCGCACGCAAGGCACCAATCGTCGCTAGAGCCGCCGCGCAGATGACGGGCCCGCCACCGAAGGTCGAGCCGTGGTCGCCGGACTCGAAGGCCCGTGAGGCTTCTCCGCGGGCCATCACTGCTCCAGCGGGCAGGCCGTTGGCAAGTGCCTTGGCAAGCGTTACCACGTCTGGAAGCACCTCTCGGCTCTGATACGCGAAGGCATGCTTTCCGGTGCGCCAGAAGCCTGTCTGGACCTCGTCGAAAACCAGAAGCGCACCGCGCTGGTCACAGAGCCGCCTGACCGCTCGCAAGTAATCTGCGTCACAGGGATGAACACCGCCCTCGCCTTGGACTACCTCGAGCATCACCGCACAAACGGTGTCGTCCAGTTCTGCAGCCAGTGCAGCCTCATCGTTCAGCGGAACGTGCGAGAAGCCATGCGGGAGAGGCGCGAACATCTCTTGCTTGGAGGGCTGTCCTGTCGCGGCGAGGGTCGCCATCGTACGCCCGTGAAAGCTGCGTTCGGCGGTCACGATCCGGACCGCTCGCTCGCCCTTGTTCTTCCTGCCCCAACGGCGTGCAAGCTTGATTGCACCCTCGCACGCCTCAGCCCCCGAGTTGCAGAAGAACGCCCTCCACTCCCCGCCCAAAAGCCTCGACAGCTCCTCGGCGAGTTGAGCCCTGTTCTCCACATGATAGAGATTGCTCACGTGTACGAGGCGCGACATCTGACACGAAACCGCATCGGCGACCGCCGGATGCGCGTGACCGAGGTTCACCGCCCCTATGCCCGAGACGAAGTCGAGGTACTCACTGCCGTCGTCGTCGAACAGACGCATGCCGCGCCCCTTCACGAACAGTACCGGCCTGCGCGTGTAGGTCGACATGTGATACGCGGCATCTGATCCAGCTACGGAGTCGTAGGTGTACCCCATGTCTCAGAGAGTCACCTCTCCCTGTGAATTCATGCAAAACGAATCATCAGGCGAACCGGGGCTGTCATCGCCATGGGTGATCATCGTGCCGACACCGCTGTCTGTGTACACTTCGAGCAGAAGCGAGTGCGCGATCGTGCCGTTTAGGATGTGTGCACGTCTGACGCCTCCGCGCAAAGCCCGAACGCAAGCAGTCACCTTTGGAATCATGCCACTATCGAGACGGTCGCAAGCGATCGTCTCCTCGGCCTGCTCCAATGAGAGTGCGCTGATGAGAGACTCTCTGTCTCCGAAGTCGGCATAAAGGCCATCCACGTCCGTGAGGAAGATAACCTTGTCGGCGTCTACTGCGGCGGCTATCTCGCCCGCCACAAAGTCGGCGTTGACGTTGTAGCTTCCTCCATCCTTGCCCGCAGCGACGGAGGCCACCACTGGAATGAAACCGTCGCCGATGAGTCCCTCGATCACGGTCGTATCGATCGCGGACACCTTGCCGACCCGCCCGAGACGCTCGGATACGGCCTCGGCTCTTATGAGGTTCGCGTCATCGCCGGCTATGCCGACCGCAAGCCGACCGTGCCCGTTTATGGCGGCAACCAGATCCTTGTTGACCTTGCCGATCAGAACCATCTTGACGACTTCCATGGCCTCTTCGGAGGTCACCCGAAGACCGTCTAGGAACTCGACGGGCATGCCGAGACGCTCCATATAAGATGTGATCGCAGGACCGCCTCCATGCACGATCACAGGGTTCACGCCCACGAGTTTCATAAGCACTATGTCCGAAGCCACGTGCTCTCTAAGCACTGGATCCGACATGACGGCGCCACCGTACTTGATAACCACGGTACGGCCCCAAGTGCGCTTGATCCAGGGCAGCGCCTCTGTCAGTGTCTCGGCCTTGGCCAGCAGATGTTCCATCGTGTGCTCCTTTGACGCTCGTTCACGTCTTCCGGCACCGGGTCAGGTCCTGTACTCCGCATTGATGCGAACGTATTCGTAGGAAAGGTCGCATGTCAGAACCGTCTCTTCACACTCCCCCAGATGAAGGTCCACGACCACATCGACCTCATCGCCCGAGAGCGCCACAGCGGCTTCCTCCTCGCCCAAACACACCGCGCTGCCGCCCGAATATGTCGTGATTCCCGCAAAGACGATCTCTACGCGCGCAGGGTCCACCTGAGCTGAGGAGTTTCCGAGAGCCATGGCAACCCGGCCCCAGTTAGCGTCTCCGCCGAAGAGAGCCGTCTTCACAAGCGGTGAGTTAGCTATCGTGCGCGCTGCGTGCTCAGCTTCCGGCTCGCTTGCCGCACCGCGAACCGTCACTGTGACGAGCTTGGTCGCTCCCTCGCCGTCTCGCACTATCATCCGCGCCAAGTCCACACATGTGCGACGAATCGCATGCTCTACAACTGGAAACAACGAGTCAGCGGGTCCGATGGGCTCGCCTCCTGCCGCCCCGCTGGCCATGAGCGCACACGTGTCGTTGGTCGAAGTGTCCCCGTCCACCGTGATGCGGTTGAAGGTTTTGTCCGCAGACGTGGCCAACGCGATACGACACGCCTCCGGAGTCAGTGGGGCATCCGTCGTGATGAAGGCCAGCATCGTCGCCATGTCGGGAGAGATCATGCCGCTTCCCTTGGCCATGCCGCCAACCGTATAGGTCATGTTGTCGATTGTGACGGCGTTCGCCGCCTCCTTGGAGTACGTGTCGGTGGTGGTGATCGCGACAGCCGCCCTTGACGAGTGCTCGTGCGAATCACCGAGGGCGTCCACCGCGGCCGAGATTCCCTCGAGCACCCTTTCCATCGGAAGCGGAACGCCGATCATGCCGGTCGACGCGACTGCGACTTCTGAGGGCTCGCATCCCAGCCTCGCGGCGGTTGCAGTGGTCATTTGCCGGGCATCTGCCATCCCCTTGGCTCCGGTGCATGCGTTGGCGTTTCCGGCGTTGACGACCCATGCTCTCAGAAAGCCGTTCGCAACAGCAGCACGGCTCAAGATCACAGGAGGTGCGGCCATCGCGTTCACGGTGAAGACAGCAGCGGAAGGCACGGCACGGCCTGCGTCGACTATGCACACGTCCGGCTTGCCTGAGCGCTTAATGCCTGCCGGCACACCGGCTGAAACGAAACCGGCGGGCGCAAGCACTCCACCCTCAGCCGCTACAATCTCCCACTCCGTTGCGCCCATCTCGTCACACCACCGGTACCGGATGGTCGAGTCCGGCAGTCTCATCCAGGCCGAGGACTATGTTCGCGCACTGTATCGCCTGACCAGAGGTTCCCTTCACGAGGTTGTCGATCGCACAAGCGACGATCAGCATCCCAGCATCGTCGTCGACCGCAACTCCGATATGGGCGCGGTTGGAACCGCGAACCTCAGAGGTCGCGGGCATCTGACCCTCCTCGTGAACGGTGATGAACGGCTCTTCGCTGTATCGTTCGCGATACAGCGCGATAGCTTCGCTCGCAGATGCCTGCTTCGCAAGTTCCAAATAGACCGTAGCAAGAAGCCCGCGTGTCATAGGTACGAGATGCGGGGTCAGCAAAGCGCGGACTGCTTTGCCCGCCAGCAAAGAGAGACCTTGGGCTATCTCCGGAGTGTGGCGGTGTGCCGTGACCTTGTACGGCGCGATGGATTCGTTCACGGCCGGAAAGTGGCTCCCGGCGTCAGGCGTGCGACCGGCACCCGAGATGCCGGACTTGGCGTCTACGATCACACGGTCACAAGAAACCATCCCCGCCTCCACTGCTGGAGCGGCGGCAAGCAGGCTGGCCGTAGGATAGCAGCCGGGACATGCAACGAGCCGAGTCTGGCCCAATAATGCGTCCCGATTCAACTCAGGCAGACCGTAGACCGCCTCGCCTAGAAGCTCGGGTGCGGTGTGGGTGAGGCCGTACCATTCCTCATAGACCTCGGGATCCTTGAATCGGAAATCTGCCGATGCGTCGATAACGACGAGTCCTTCGGCGATGAGGGACGGTGCGATGCCCATGGCGGCCGTATGCGGGACTGCAAGGAAGACCACGTTGGCGCTCGCGACGATTACCTCAGGGTCGGGCTCGACGTAAACAGCCTCGGTATAGGATGCGAGCGCCGGATAGACTTCACCGACACTCCTTCCCGTCTCGGAAAGCGACGTGAGCATCGTAGGACGCAGTTCGGGATGCCCGAGCAGCAGACGAGTGAGTTCTACTCCCGCGTAGCCAGGCGCGCCCACGATCGCGACATCTGTCACAGCCAAATCCCTTCTTCACCGCACTTAACTGCTGCCGATCAGAAGAGATGTTACATGCTCTACGCATACTTGGCAAGCAAAATGCACACAATGCATTCAATACTGCGCTTCAATGCAAATAAATCAGCGCATAGACGCCACTCTATTCATTCGCCCCGGAGATGCGCGTTCACAGCAGCACATACCTTGCGAACGAGCTTCTCGTGCACCGGACGTACCTCGTCGTCGGTCAGCGTGCGATCTGGCGCGCGATACGAGAGGGCCCACGCGAGTGATTTCGATCCCTCTGGCACGCCTTTGCCTCGGTAGACGTCGAAAAGCCTCACCGAGTCCAGTAGCGCCCCACCTGATTTGCGAATTGCTTGCTCGACTCGTTCCGCCGTCACGGACTCGTCGACGACGAGTGCGACATCGAATGTGACGGCCGGAAATCGTGGAATCTCGGTATACGTTCGAGTGTCGTGCGCTGCATCGAGGAGTGCGTCCACGTCGAGTTCGAAAGCAACGATCGGGGGCTCTGCTCCTAACGCGGCCGCGACTTTCGGATGGACTTCGCCCAGCCAGCCCGCGGCCTTCCGGTCGAGAAGCACCTCGGCGCTGCGACCGGGCTGGAGCCAGTCCAGTTCGGACACGCGGAGTGAAAGACCGGTCGAGCCGAGATCCTCAGCAAGGGCTTCGACAACACCCTTGCCGTCGAAGAAGTCGAGTGGGTGGGAGTCTCCACTCCAAACCTGACTGGACCATGCGCCTGTGAGAACACCGCCCACCGCAGTGTGCTCCCTAGGTAGCTTTCGGCCCGAACTCGTCGAGAAGACGGTGCCTATCTCGTAGAGATGGACATCGAACACGCCTCGGCGCTGATTGTAGGACACGGAACGCAGCAGACCCGGCAAGAGGGACCAGCGCATGACCGCCTGCTCTTCCGACATCGGGTTCACGATCTCGACGAACCGCTCCTCTTCGCCCAGTGACATCCGAGTCCGCTCGAGATCGGTCGGGTCTATAAACGCGTACGTCATAGTCTCGTTCAGCCCAACTGCACGCATCGTGGCGTCGATACGGCGTATCCATCTTTGCCGAGGCGTAAGGCGTCCGATTCTGCCACGTCCCCCGGGCAAGGTACTGGAAACGCGCTCCATGCCCCAGGCCCTGACGACCTCTTCGACCAGATCGATCTCGCGCTCGAGATCCGAACGGAAGGTCGGCACGCTGACTGATAGCGTTTTAGAATCGGAAGGGGTGACCTCCATACCTAAAGCGCTCAGGATGGCGGCGGATTCCTCGATGGGAATATCAGTTCCGAGGATGGAGTTCATGCGCTCCACACGCAGCTCGAGCAGTCTATCGGACGCAGGCACCGGGTAGGCGTCCACGATGCCGGGAGCAACCTGGCCGCGTGCAATCTCGGCCATCAACGCCGCGGCACGGTCGAGAGCATCGACGCAGCCCTGCGGATCCCCCCCGCGCTCGAAGCGCATCGATGCCTCGGAGATGAGAGCGAGCGAGCGGCTGGTGCGGCTCACCGAGCTGGGATTGAAACATGCCGATTCGAGGAGGATGTCGCGTGTCTCGCTCGTGACTTCGGTGCTCTCCCCTCCCATGACTCCAGCCAGAGCGATGGCACCGCTGTCATCCGCAATCACCAGCATTTCGGAGTCTAGCGTGCGGCGCTGACCGTCGAGCGTGGTCAGAACCTCGCCGTCACGAGCACGTCTCACCGTCACTGCACCGACGCCCTCCCGCGTCGCAAGCGTGGAAGCATCGAAGGCGTGAAGGGGCTGGCCGAGTTCGAACATGACGAGGTTGGTGATGTCGACAATGTTGTTCACGGACCGCGCGCCTGCCGAAGTGACGCGCTCGGCGAGCCATGGCGGGGAGGGACCTATCTTGACACCTCGAATCAAACGACCCGTGTAGCGCGGGCACAGATCGGGGTCGGCAATCTCCACACTCACGGATTCGGTGACCGGCGTACCGGACTCGGCAGGAGCCGAGGAAGGCCTGCGGGCGGTCTTCCCCGTGACCGCGGCTACCTCACGTGCCACTCCGGCCATCGACAGACAGTCGGGACGATTCGGCGTCACCTCGAGCTCGAGAATGGTGTCGGTGGTGCCTTGGTACTCGGAAAACCGAACGCCTACAGGTGCGTCCGGCGGAAGAACGAGCAGTCGGGTGGCATCGCCCCCTAGCCCGAGCTCAGGCGCAGAGCACATCATCCCCTCACTTGTGAAGCCCCGCAGCTTCGCCTTCTTTATAGTGAGCCCGTTCGGCAATGTCGCGCCGACGCACGCCACAGGCACCTTGTCGCCGACCTCGAAGTTCGTAGCACCGCAAACTATCCGCAACGGATCGCCGGTGCCTATGTCGACCCTGCAATACACGAGTTTGTCGGCGTCCGGATGCGGTTCCTTCATAAGCACAGAGCCTATGACCACGCCTTCCAGCTCTTCGCCACGTGTGCGCACGGCCTCGACGGCGGTGCCGGTCATATCCAGACGTTCAACAAAGTCCGGCACAGCGAGATCGACATCGACGAGTTCTTTGAGCCACTTCATCGAGACGAGCATCTGCGCCTGCGTCCTTTCGTCCGGTACATCACGTCTTTTCGGCTAGAACTGTCGCAAGAAGCGCATGTCGCCTTCGACCAGCATGCGAAGATCGGGAATGTCGTAGCGCAGGGCGGCTATGCGCTCCACGCCCATCCCGAAGGCGAATCCCGTGTGGACTTCTGGGTCGACATCCACGTAACCGAACACGTTCGGGTCCACTATTCCACAGCCGAGTATCTCGAGCCAACCGGTTTTCTTGCAGAAGCGACACCCCGAACCGGCGCAGATGCCGCAAGAGACATCCACCTCGGCACTGGGCTCAGTGAACGGGAAGAAATGGGGACGGAAACGCGTCATGCGATCCCTGCCGAAGAGCTCCTTGCACACGTAGTCGAGCGTGCCCTTGAGATCGCCGAAGGTGATGCCTTCATCGACAGCTAGACCCTCGATCTGTTGGAACTGCGGAAGATGACTCGGATCGGCGATATCACGACGGTACACGCGCCCAGGGACAATCACGTAGACGGGCGGTTTCTGCCGCTCCATCACACGCACTTGGACTGGGCTTGTGTGAGTGCGTAAGAGCACCTCTGTAACCGGGCCTTGATCCTCGTCAAGACCTTGCGAGAGATCCCGAACGTAGAACGTGTCAGTCGCCGAGCGTGCTGGATGGGTGGGAGGATGATTGAGTGCAGTGAAGTTATAGTGGTCGAGCTCGACTTCGGGACCCTCGGCGACCATGTAGCCGAGGCCGAGGAATATGTCGACCACCTCTTCGGCTATCTGATTTATCAGGTGCTTGCGGCCCGGCAGCCGCTTGCGGCCCGGCAGCGTTACATCTATCGCATCGGCGCTCACACGAGCGGCTAGATCCGCCTCGGCCAGAGCCGCTTGCCTTTCTTGGATGGCCGCCTCCAGCACTGCGCGGACTTCGTTGGAGATCTTGCCGACCACGGGGCGTTCCTCGGCGGGCAAGAATCCCACCCCGCGCAGAACTCGTGTGAGAGAGCCCTTCTTGCCGAGGAAAGTCACGCGCACCGAATCGAGTTGGGACAGGGTCTCAGCATCAGCGATGCTTGCCAGCGCTTCGGCCTTGAGCGACTGCAGTTCGTCGATGATGCTCATCTGCGCCTCTCTCGCGACTTGCACGATCTGCTGGGCCGCTTAAGCATGGGAGCCGACGCCGTCCCTGTCCGTATCCAAGGACGGGAGTCGGCTCCCGCGGTATTCCCTCGGTCGACCCGCACGATCGCGGAGCCGCCTGGGCCAGCACCCCTCCGTCATCGCCTCTTGCTCTGCGATTCGGTTGAAGAGTCTAGCACACCGGAAGGACTCAGCTACCGAAGTATCTTCCGAGGGGAACCTGAAACACCACACGTCCCAGCAAGTCATCCGGAAGCACGAAATCCCTGTCTCCGGTCGAGTTAGCATCCCCTTTCGTGCGCAGCTCGCCCCTCGGGCCGACCGCGACCACACGATGTACCGCCAGCGCCCGATCGACACGCCGATAGGTGACCATGTCTCCCGGATTCGCGTGCGACCCTCTTCGGTACACGCAGATATCGCCTTGAAGCAGAGTGGGCTCCATGGACTGACCGGTGATCACAACGGCACCGTGAGTGACGCAGGCTATCGCGACGCATACGCCCGCAAGCAGTGCACCCGGTCGTCTCACAGCGCTTGCTCGGCATTGACGTAGAGCGTGATCTTGACGTGATTACCGGCCATGTTGTTCGGGACATCAGCTGGTATGCAGATCGCGAAGTCGAGATCGGCGGATTCGCCGGGTGCCAGGCTCACGGGCAACGTAGAGAGACCAGCCAGTGGCCCGTCGTAGACGGTCTCGGTTCCGTGAGTCACCACGCAAGTGAGAACGTTGTAGAACGCCGTGATGCCCGCACGCTTGGCCTCGGTGACCGAGACGCCCACGGGCAGAGATCCGGTGTTGCTCACGGTGAGCGTGCGGGTATTGGGCGTGCCTGGCGCAAGGTTTTCCATCGACAGCGCCTCGGAAGCCGGCTCGGCACTCACCGCCACAGTTCCTGCCCGAATCACGTTGTCCGGTACCGACTGCTGCGCCGTGAAGTAGGCGCCCGCGAAACCCACGCACCCCCCTACAAGCACCGTGCAGATCAACAGAACCATTCGCTTCATGACTCTCTCCCCTCGTCGTGTCGGCCGAGGGAAGACCGACGTGTCTTGGACTGCGGCCGCATCCATGACGACCGCCGGATTCGAACCATACTTCGCGGTACCAAGCCGGCACTTAACGCTTTCTGACCCCGCAAGCGAGACACAGAACCCAGGCTGAAAGAGAGCCAGAAGGCGCGAAACCCCGTCCTCCGACATCGGACGGGGCCTCGTGATGGTGAACGCTCGGGCTCTATCGTTACGCGACGACCTTCTCCTTGGCTACCTCTACCAGCTTGGCAAAAGAGGCCGGATCGTTGATCGCCATGTCTGAGAGCACCTTACGATCCAGCTTCACGCCGGCCTTCTTCAGTCCGTTCATGAAGGTCGAGTAAGACATGCCGTTCTGCCTCGCTCCAGCGTTGATGCGAGTTATCCAGAGCCTTCGGATCTCACGCTTCTTGTTGCGCCGGTCGCGGTAGGAGTACTGAAGCGAGTGCTGAACCTGCTCTTTGGCGGCACGATAGGTTCGGCTCTTGGCGCCGTAGTAGCCCTTCGCTTTGGCTAGAACGACCCGGCGCTTCTTCTTCGCGGAGACTGCTCGCTTTGTTCGAGGCATCTTCTTTCACTTCCTAACGGATACGAAGCAATGGCTCTAGCCGATGCCGAGGTTCTTCTTGACGACCGCTTCGTCGGCCTTGTGCACCAGGGTGTCCTTGCGAAAACCACGCTTACGCTTGGGGCTCTTCTTCTCCAATATGTGGCTCTTGAACGCTTTCCCGCGCTTGATCTTGCCGCCGCCGGTCACTTTGAACCGCTTGGCGGTCGACTTGTGCGTCTTTTGCTTAGGCATCACTTGCTCCTTGCTCGGTGCGAGAATCTTCGGCAGCTGTCTCGGCACCTTTCGATTCCTTCGAGTCCTTCTTGATCGGCTGAATCAGCATGAACATGTTCCGTCCTTCGAGCTTAGGCTGGTTCTCGATAGTCGCCAGATCCTTCACGTCCTCAGCCAAACGCTCGAGGATCGCGAGTCCGCGCTCGGCGTGCACCATCTCTCGACCGCGGAACATGATCGTCACTTTCACTTTCGCTCCGGCATTGAGAAAGCGCACTACGTGCTTCTTCTTGGTCTCGTAATCGTGCGTGTCGATCTTGGGACGGAACTTGATCTCTTTGATCTGGACCGTGGCTTGGTGTTTGCGAGCCTTCTTCGCCTTGATGTCCTGCTCGTACTTGTACTTGCCGTAGTCCATGATCCGACAGACGGGAGGATCGGCGTTGGGCGCCACTTCGACCAGGTCGAGATGCTGATCGTCCGCTATGCTCTGGGCGTCGGGAGTCGCGAATATCCCTAACTGTGACCCGTCGACTCCGATCAGCCGCACACGCGGTACGCGAATCCGGTCGTTGACCCTCGGTTCGGCTGTACTGATGGGCAGTTCACCTCCACTATTCGTGACCCGCTGCCTGGCGAGTCACCTCTCCGGCAAAACAAAACGTCCCGCGGCGCTCAGCCGACGGGACGGGACACCTGCCGAGGAGCTGCAAGTTTGCTACTCTTCCTCGGCGGTTATTCTCGACCAGACAGCTGCCGCGAAGGCGCCGCAAGGTGGGGACCACTCAGACCCCGAAGGGAGGGGTCCCGCTTCAACAACGATATGCGGTTGGCTCTCGGGAGTATACCCATGCGGGAAAGGGCTGTCCAACCGCAGAGGAAGAAGTGATGCTACCAGTACATGTCGACAGATTCCGAACCCAAGTACTCGAACTCGCCCGTCTCAGGGTGCTCGTGGAAGACGAGCGCTTTGCGCACGTAATCCATCCCTAAGCTCATATCGATCCGCTCGCCCTCGATCAGCGTCCCCTCCACGGCCGACCATAGTTCCTTCGTCGGGTACTCGATTCCCGCCACGACGATCTCATCGGGGCTCGGGGAGTCGTAGTACATCATTCCGGATGAATCGCCGTAGCGGCGGACGCTGCCAAGCGGAGCCTCGGTCTCCTCCGCATAGGCTCTAAGGATTCGCCCGAACTGCTCGTGGGTCATGCGGCTGGCGAGAGAACCCCTTACCGGAAGAATGCCCGAGTTGACGAGATCGAATCCCCAAGGGCCGCCCGGAACATCCGCAATCACAACGTCAACACCCTTAAGCTTGTACTCGACGTAGATGGCTTCCTCGCCGCCGGGCATGCCCGAAATCAGGGAGAACGGAAACGGCTCGCCGTAGTCGACCCGCACGGTTCGGACATCAAGACTCTCCAACTCGTCACCGAAAGCACTCTCGATCTCCTCGCGCACCGTATCAACCTGCTCGTCGCTGATTCCAAAATCAGCCAGCATCGTCAACATACTGTCGAAACCGATGTAGGCAAGAGAGCATGTGCCGCATGTGCCGAAGACACCAAGCGCCACGGCAAGCGTCAGAGCAATGACCTAGAGCCTCAGCGTGCGCACCGACTCAGCAAGATCGGCAACCGAGGTCGCCGGGGCGATTGGAGCGGGAGCCGAAATCGAGCCGATCGTCTCGCGATCAGATTCGGGATCGGGCATCAGCCCAGCCTTCCTTTCGCACGAATCCTCGCACGCATCTCCTGCGGGAAGTGTACTCCTCTATCCCCACGCGCGAAAACCCTGCCACGCACCGAAGGTGCGATTGAAGCGATCGATTCGGTGTTCTCAACTGTAAGACCGTTCTCCAGGCACTTCGCCGACGGGCTCGCGCCTACGATAGGCCACGAGCGGGTAGCTCTCATCGGTTGCACGTCCGAAGAACCTACTCGGCCAACTTCCCCAAGAACTCCTCTAGGCTCATCTGCCCGATGTCGCCCTCTGTCCGCTCGCGCACGGCGACTACGTCGGCCTCGGCCTCTTTGTCGCCCAGCACCAGCATGTAGGGGACCTTTTGCTCTTGGGCCTTGGCGATCTTGACGCGCATCGGCTCGTTCTGCGCGTAAACCTCTACGCGCGCTCCGGCGGCTTCGAGCCTCTCGCGCACCGACTCGGCATGCTCCAGGTGCCGGTCCGCGATCGGGATGATGACTGTCTGTACTGGTGCAAGCCACACTGGAAACGCGCCCGCATAGTGCTCGATCAGTATGCCGAGGAACCGCTCCATGCTGCCAAGGATGGTGCGGTGCAGCGTGAACGGACGCGCCTCGGTGTTCTCGGCTGTGCGGTACGTGATGTCGAAGCGCTCGGGCAGGTTGAAGTCAACCTGGATGGTTGCCGTCTGCCAGGTGCGCCCGATTGCGTCGCGCAGGTTGATGTCGATCTTGGGGCCGTAGAACGCGCCTTCGCCCTCGTTGATCTCGTAGGGCATGTCGCGCGCATCCAAAGCGCCCATCAGCGACTTCGTCGCTAAGTCCCACATCTCTTCAGAGCCCATGGATTTCTCCGGTTTCGTGGACACCTCGGCGGTGTACTCGAAGCCGAAAACTCCGTTGACGTATTCGACGAGGTCGAGCATCGCCACAACCTCGGCATGCACCTGTTCGGGCGTGCAGAAGATGTGCGCGTCGTCTTGCGTGAAACCACGCGCGCGCATGAGTCCGTGTACAACGCCGGAGAGTTCGTGGCGATAGACGGTACCGAACTCAAAGAGGCGCATCGGTAGATCGCGATATGAGCGGACGTCGTTCTGGAAGACCATGATGTGGCCCGGACAGTTCATCGGCTTGATTCCGTAGTCGTTGACCTTGCCCTCGCCCTCGTCCACTTGGAAGAAGTACATATGCTCGCGATAGTTGTCCCAGTGACCCGAGGTCTTCCAGACGTCGGCTTTGTAGATGTGAGGGGTGATGACCTCCTCGTAGCCCCGACGGTAGAGCTCCTCGCGCAGCCACTCCTCGATGATGCGCAGCACGCGCGCGCCCTTGGGATGGTAGATAGGAAGCCCAGCGCCGGCCTCCTCGTGCAGGCTGAACAGATCGAGTTCCTTGCCGAGCTTGCGGTGATCGCGCTTCTCCGCCTGATCCAAGCGCTCGAGATAGGCGTCGAGTTCCTTCTGTGTGAACCAGGCGGTCCCGTAGATGCGCTGCAACATGGGGCGTGTCGAGTCCCCGCGCCAATACGCGCCGGCAAGCTTCATCAGCTTGAACGCGCCGATGTGCCCCGTATGCGGGATGTGTGGCCCTCGGCATAGGTCGGTGAAGGCTCCCTCGCTATAGATCGAAATCGTCTCGCCCTCGGGAATCTCATCTATGAGCTCTTGCTTGAAGGGATCTCCTTCGAAGACGTCCCACGCCTCGAGCTTGGTGAGCTCGCCTCGCTCGAAGTGACGTTCCTCGGCGATTATCTGCTCCATTCGCTCCTCTATGGCGGCGAGGTCCTCGGGAACGAGTGACTTGTCTATGCAGAAATCGTAGTAGAAGCCATCCTCGATGGCGGGTCCTACGCCGAAGTTGGCCTCGGGATAGAGCGTCTTGATGGCTTCGGCCATGACATGCGCCGCTGAATGCCTGAGGATATGCAGTGCCTCGGGTGCGCGATCGGTGATGACCTCGACGGTCGCCCCGTCGGTCACGACGGTGTCGACATCGACCAGCTCGCCATCGATTCTGCCCGCGAGTGCGGCTTGAGCAAGGCGCGGTCCGATCGCTGTCGCGACATCAAGGACGGTCGCACCCTCTGGAGCCCGTTTCTCGCCGCCATCTGGGAGCTTGATGTTGATATCGGGCATCTTCTTGGCACTCCTGGATTCTAGCGACACGTCCGACCGTAGACCGGCAGGATACTACAGCGGCGCTACCGACGCCGCATTCCCTACCTCACTGCCCGGCTTACTGCTTCGTCTTGCAGTAGGGACAGACACTCCAGTTGAGCTTGAGCGCCTTACCGCACCCGATACACGGCTTGCGCAGTTTCTTCATGCAGTGGGGACAGAGCAGGAACTCCTTCTCGACGGGCTTGTGACATGAGGGACACGACGCAAGATCGCGCTGCAAGGTTATCTCCTTGGTGCGAATCTCCAAGTCGCGCTCACGAGCGTCTGCTGCAAACTCCGGAGGGCGCATGACCAGATAGATCACCCAACCGGCGAAGGGAAAAACCAATGCTGCAAGTCCCCAGAACCAGCCCATCGCACCGCGACGATCGGCATCGCGATATGTCCAGAATGCCAACGCGAAATAAAGGACGACGAAGAAAAGGGTGCACAAGTTGCGAACGAGGATGAACTCCCCGCTCGAGGTAATCGGATCGAGTAGCCCGTCCATAGCCTCCCTTTCGCATGCACTTCCGGAGCGTGTCGACGCCGACCTGGCGACCGAACGCTACCGCCCCGGGCACCGCGCCGAACTAGAGGGATTCTAGCAGAACGTGCACATGAGAGCAGCTAAGCGAGGTAGGGCGGAAGGCTCCTCGACGAGAAGGCAAGATCGAAGACATGACAGGCAGAAGCACCGATCGCTACGGAAGGGCACTTCTGGCTTCCGCCGCGGTGCGGATACTGCCAGTGACGACTGCTGAAGCTCGCTCGGCGCGGACTGTGGCAACGCCCTCGGCGACGGTGTCGGCTACCTTCGGGACACGCGAGGTCACGCGCTCGACGACGTCTGCAAGCTCCTCGGCCGCCAAAGCACGTGGGGAGTCCGGCGCCACGCACACGAACTCGCTGACGAACGGAGCAAGCGCGGTCACGATTCCCTCGGCATCCTTGTCCGCCAGCACGCCGAGTATCGCCACCGGATACATTTCACCGAACGCATCGTAAATTGCACCCGAGAGCTCAGTGGCCGCCTGAGGGTTGTGAGCGCCGTCCACCACCACCCAGGGGTCTTCGCCGACCACTTCGAAGCGCCCGGGAAAGCGGCTATTCCCGAGAGCCTCGCGTACGCGATCCGGATTCAGAGCGTGCTCCGACACCGCCTCGGCAGCTGCGATCGAGGTCGCCACGTTGGCCGCCTGATAGCGGGGAGACCGGATCTCCAGCCTGGGGTACTCGGCGTACAGGCCACGCACATCGAGTCGGGTATGTCCGTCGGGAGAATCGGGTGCAGCGGTTATCAGATAGCGAACGGTCATCCCTTCGGCCACCGGCGTAGACTCGCCGTACTCCCTAACCACCCTCACAGCTCTGCGGGAGATACCGACCGTATCGGCGCGCTGCAGAAGAACCTCCTCCACACCGACCGTCCCCGGTCCGAGAACTGCTGTCGAGCCGGCGATCAGGACCTCTGCTTTCTCGGCGGCGATCTCTTGTTGAGTCGTGCCGAGATGCTCGCCATGGTCGATACCTACTCCGGTCACGACCGCGACGATCGGCTCTGTCACGGTAGTCGCGTCCCATCTGCCCCCCATCCCCACCTCGAGGACGGCAATGTCGACGGAGAGCTCCCCATACGCCCACAGCGCGGCAGCCGTGAGAAGCTCGAACTCGGTGAGCTCCACTCCGGCCGAACCGGCGATATCTAGAGCAGCCGCAACTGCCGCTGCGAACATCTCCTCGGAGACAGGCCTGCCGTCTACTTGAATACGCTCGATATAGGAATGGAGTTCCGGACTGGTGTAGGCCCCCACACTCAAGACCTCGGTCTGCAGCAGCGCGGCCGTAAACCAGGTGACCGACGACTTGCCGTTGGTGCCCGTGACCTGAACGCAGTCGAACGAGTCCTGGGGACGTCCAAGCCCCTCAGTGATAGCACGGATACCGTCCAGAGAAGGGTTGATGCCGAAGACCAACGCCGAGGATAACGCATCGACAGCAGCCTCGTAGTCGAACCGGCGTCCCACCGGGGCTGCCCTACGCTTCCAGCTCGTCTAGCTGTGCACGCAGCGCAGCGACCTGGTCGGCAAGATCGGCCTCCTTTGTGCGTTCCTTCTCGACGACTTCAGGCGCTGCCTTGCCGAGGAACCCCTCGTTCGCAAGCTTGCGCTCGACTTTGGCAAGCTCGTCGACGACCCCAGAAAGCTCTTTGGCTACTCGCGCACGCTCCGCGTCGATATCGACCAACCCCTCTAGAGGAACGTAGACCTCCATTCCTCCTGCCACGGCGCCGACTGAATGGGGCGGCTTCTCGACATCGGTGCCCGCGACAAAGGAGTCGATGCCGACCAGGGCGTTGAGATACCCGAATTCTGAGGTGAGAAGCTGGTCTTCGGCATCGACCTGCGTGCGAACGACAACGGGAATACCCTGCCTTGGCGGTATCCTGTAGCGGGCACGGATCGCACGGACAGCCACCACGATCTCCAGCATCTTTCCCACCGAGCGCTCTGCCCCCTCGTCACGGAAGCGAGCGAGAGCCTCGGCATCAGGCCATGCCGCCACCATCAGGGAGTCAGCGTGCTCTCCCGTAGCGGTCGAGTCTTCGGCAAGCGGAAGCCGTCGCCAGATCTCCTCGGTCACGAAGGGCATCATCGGATGCAGCAGGCGCAAAGCGGTGTCGAGCACGAAGACCAGGTTGCGCTGGGCGGACAGTCGCTCCGCCCGCTCGACCGCCGAAGCGTCAGGCGGCAAACCTGCCGCAAGGCGTGTCTTGTCAAGCTCGATATACCAGTCGCAGAACTCGCTCCATGTGAAATCGTACAGGGCGCGGGCCACTTCACCGAACTGATACGTGGCTATACCCTCATCCACCTTAGCGGCTAAATCAGCTAGTCGTGAGAGGATCCACGCATCCGCCACCGTGGAAACCTCGGGTGCACCCGGCTCGAAGTCCTCGTCGAGGTTCATGAGAACGAAACGGCTGGCGTTCCATATCTTGTTCGCGAAGTTGCGCGCAGCCAGTAACTTGTCTTCGGCAAAACGGATGTCCTGGGTGCCGGTCGTCTGCAACATGAGACCGAAACGCATGCCGTCAGCGCCGTAGTCATCCATGAGTTCCAGCGGATCTATGCCGGTACCCAGCGACTTGCTCATGCGTTTGCCCTCGGCATTGAAGACCGTGGGATGGATTATCACGTCCTCGAAGGGTACCTTGCCGTCCACGAAATACATGCCGCTCATCACCATGCGCGCGACCCATAAGAATAGGATGTCGCGAGCGGTCGAGAGCACGCTTGTGGGATAGAAGCTACGAAGCTCGGGGGTGTCGGCGGGCCAACCAAGCGTGGCGAAAGGCCAGAGCTGACTGGAGAACCACGTGTCGAGCACGTCTTCGTCCTGCCGGACGGGACCACCGCATTCGGGGCAGACGCTGAGGTCGTCCATCGAGACGAACGCGCGATCCTCGCAGGACTCGCTGTCGCAGTAGAAAACCGGGATGCGATGTCCCCACCACAACTGGCGGGATATGCACCAGTCGCGAATGTTCTCCATCCACTGAAAGTAGACATTCTCCCATCGCTTCGGGTGAAAGATCACCCTGCCGTCGCGTACGGCCTCGATGGCCGGCGCCGCAAGAGGCTTCATGTCAACGAACCACTGGTCGGAAAGCCATGGCTCGATGGTCGTATGACAGCGATAGCAATGCCCGACCGAATGCAAGTAATCCTCGGTGGTCACGAGCAAGCCGGCCGACTCCATGTCGGCGACCACCCGACGGCGCGCCTCGTAGCGGTCCAAACCGGCATAGGGTCCGCCTTCAGCTGAGATCGTCGCGTCGGGGTTCATAATGTTCACCTTGTCGCAGCCGTGACGTTCGGCGATCTCGAAGTCGTTGGGGTCGTGGGCCGGCGTGACCTTGACCGCACCGGTCCCAAAAGCCGGATCTACATAGCTGTCGGCCACCACAGGTATCTCCCTGCCGAGAAGCGGCAGCAGAATCGTCGCCCCCACGAGTTCACCGTAGCGATCATCATCCGGGTTGATGGCAACGCATGTGTCCCCGAGCATCGTCTCCGGGCGGGTGGTTGCCACCACGACATGGTCGCGCCCGGCAACCGGCTTAGTAAGCGGGTAGCGAAAGTGCCACAGATGGCTGTCGAGGTCCTCGTGCTCGACCTCGATGTCAGATAGTGCGGTTGAACAGCGAGGACACCAGTTGATGATGCGCTTGCCACGATAGATGAGTCCGGCGTCGTACCAGTCCACGAAGACCTTGCGTACCGCGTGCTGGTAGGACGGATCCATCGTGAACCACTCGTGGGAGTAATCGCACGAGCATCCCATCGCCTTGAGCTGGCCGATGATGGTCGACCCGTGCTCGCGACGCCACTCCCAGCATGCCTCGATGAAAGCCTCCCGGCCCAGATTGTGACGGCTCCTGCCCTGCTTGGCCAGCATCTGTTCGACCTTGTTCTGAGTCGCGATGCCTGCGTGATCGGTGCCTAACACCCAGCGTGTGGGGCGTCCCGTCATCCGTTGCTGTCTGATCACCACGTCTTGGATGGTGTTGTTGAGCGCGTGACCCATGTGTAGCGAGCCGGTGACGTTAGGCGGCGGGATGGCAACCGTGAAAGGAGGCTCCCCGTCTGGTGGAGGCGGTTGCTCGAAATAGCGCCCCGTCATCCACGACTCGAAGATCGGACCCTCGACGGCCTTGGGGTCGTATGCCTTAGGCATCTCGCTCACGAAAGGCGCTCCGTTCACGCGCTTTCCGCGCTGCTCCCGGTGCGCACCACCGTGGGCCCTGAGTCGGCTCTCACAGTCTCCTCGGTCACGACGACTGCTTCGATATCCGTGGCGTCAGGCAGCTCATACATCGTGTCGAGCAGCAGCCCTTCGAGTATCGAGCGCAAGCCCCGCGCCCCGGTGCCACGATCGATGGCCTGTCGTGCTGTAGCCACGAGCGCATCGTCGGTGAACTCGAGACCCACCCCCTCGAGTTCGAACAGGCGACGATACTGCTTGACGAGCGCGTTCTTGGGCTCGGTCAGAATCGATACGAGATCCTCTTCGGTAAGCTCCTCTACCGATGCAAGCACGGGCAACCGGCCTATGAACTCAGGGATGAGCCCGTACTTCTGCAGATCCTCCGGCAACACGCGGCTGAGTAGCTCGCCCCTCTCGCGACTCGAAGCATCCGCCAAATCCGCGCCGAAACCGAGGCCGCGCTTGCCCACCCTGTCGGCGATGATCTTCTCCAAGTCCACGAAAGCACCGCCTAGGATGAACAGGACGTTGGTCGTGTCGATTCGAATCAGTTCCTGCTGAGGGTGTTTCCGGCCCCCCTGAGGCGGAACGGCCGCCTCGGTCCCCTCGAGAATCTTAAGAAGCGCCTGCTGCACCCCCTCGCCAGACACATCGCGTGTAATCGAGAGATTCTCAGCCTTACGAGCAACCTTGTCGATCTCGTCGATGTAGACGATGCCGACCTCGGCCCGCTTTATGTCGAAGTCTGCTGCCGTGATCAGCTTGAGAAGTATGTTTTCTACGTCCTCGCCGACATAGCCGGCCTCGGTCAGCGCCGTGGCATCGGCGATAGCGAACGGAACCTTGAGAATCCGGGCGAGCGTCTGGGCAAGAAGTGTCTTTCCGCAGCCGGTGGGGCCGAGCATGAGAATGTTGCTCTTCGCGAGTTCAACATCTTCGCCAGACGTATCGGGCTGCATCTGGACGCGCTTGTAATGGTTGTATACGGCTACTGAGAGGACCTTCTTGGCGTACTCCTGACCGACCACATACTGATTCAAAGCCGCGTGTATCTCCGGCGGAGTGGGCAGTCCGTCAGAGAGGGGCGAGACCTGGTCCTCGGGAATCCCGTCTTCGACTATGTCGTTACACAAGTCTATGCACTCGTCGCAGATATACACACCCGGACCTGCAACAAGCTTGCGGACCTGACGCTGAGTCTTGCCGCAAAACGAGCAGTTCAGTCTCTCGGTTCCGTCTGCGCCCCGGGTCATTCGGCCTCCGCTTTCACGCCGCGTTTCACGAACACCTCATCCACCAGCCCGTAGGCCATAGCGTCTTCGGCCGTCATGATGTTGTCGCGGTCGGTGTCGCTGTGAATCTTCTCGATGGGCTGCCCGGTGTGGTACGCGAGGATCTTGTCGAGAGCCTCACGCATACGGAGCATCTCCTTGGCCTGGATCTCAATGTCGCTCACCTGTCCCTGCGTGCCTCCCCAAGGCTGGTGCATCACTATGCGGCTGTTCGGCAGCGCATAGCGTTTCCCCGTCGTGCCCGCAGCAAGAAGCACCGCTCCCATCGAAGCGCACTGGCCGATACAGATGGTCGACACGTCGCTTCTCAGGTACTGCATCGTGTCGTATATGGCAAGTCCGGCCGTGACCGAACCGCCAGGCGAGTTGATGTAGAGGTTGATGTCCTTCTCGGGTTCGGAACTCTCCAGATGGAGGAGTTGTGCAATGATGAGATTGGCGATGTCGTCGTTGATCTCATGGCCGAGGAAGACCACTCTCTCGTTCAGCAACCGCGAGTAGATGTCGAAACTGCGCTCACCTCGGCTCGTCTGCTCAACGACTATAGGTACCAGGTCGTACGTCTCGTGTGACATCCTTCGTCCCACCCTACTCATCGGGGTTCTCGCTAGCCGCATCGTCGGCCGAATCGTCAGCCACGTCCTCGGCCGAGTCTTTGGCCGCATCGCTGGCGGCAACGGCGGCTGCGAGGTTCGCCTCGAAGTCCACTTCCTCTTCTGCAAGCACCTTCACGTTGGACTCATCCATGAGCCACTCTAAAGCCTTGCGGTGCATTATGTGTTCCGTGATCATCTCGACGGCTCGCGTGCCCTCGATACGCTCCCGCAGTTCCTCAACGGTGGTCTCCCCGACCTCGGCCCAACGCTCTATCTCGGCGTCGATCTCCTCTTGACTCACTTCCATGTCCTTGGCGCGGAACAGCGCTTCGAGAGCCAACTCCTCGCGTACGACCATCGCTGCCTGAGCCTCCATCTCCTCAAGCAGCTCTTTGAACTGCTCAGGGGAAGAGTTCGCGAACTTCTCCACATCCAGGCGTTGCATCTTCATATTGCCGAAGAACTCATCGAGCATCGAGTCGCGTCTCGTATGAATCATCGGCTCGGGAATGTCGCCTTCGAGACGCTCCGCTATG
>PWVH01000081.1 GCA_003563465.1 Coriobacteriaceae bacterium
TGAAGGCCGGCATCGAGCCGTGTGGCTTCCATACGCTGAGGCATTCCGCTATCGCAGCGCTGATCGCAACGGGCGCGCACGTGAAAGTGGTGCAGCAGTTCGCACGTCACGCGTCGGTCGAAACCACGATTGATGTCTATGGGCACCTGCTGCATCCGGCAGGAAGTGATGCCGTCGCGGATCTAGGCCGTCTGATCGACGGCAGTTAGGAAGAGAGACCTACCAAAACTGAATAGAGACACATTCACGAGGACCCGGTGGCGTAAGGCTGCCGGGCCTTTTTGCGTTGGAAGGGAGGTGAATGACATGACGATCTATTCGTATGACACGCTCGATACGAGCGAGCTCGTGGCGCTGGTACTCGGGCTTCAGGCAACGGATCCGGCTGTGGCACGTATCGCGGCCGCGATGCATCAGTTACCGGCAGCGAGTGTGAACCTGTCCGAGATCGCACGTGAGAGCGGTTCGATAGGAGTAAGAAGGGTGGCCAGACTCGAGGCTTCAGTCGAGCTGGGCAAGCGACTTGTCCGAAGGTCGAACGGGAAGGGACGCACTATCTCGACGCCAGAAGACGTAGACGAGCTGATGCGTCCGCTGGTCGCAGGGCTTGACCGTGAGCACTTCTGGGCCCTGATGCTCAACACCAAGAACCGACTGCTTAGGGTAGCCGAGGTTTCTGTCGGCAGCCTGAACGCGTCGATCGTCCACCCGCGTGAGCTGTTCAAGGAGGCCGTGAAGGTATCGGCGGCGTCGGTCGTGGTAGCGCATAACCATCCGAGCGGAGATACACAACCGTCGGGAGCAGACATTGCGCTCACACGCAGACTGGTCAAAGCCGGTGATGTTCTCGGTATCGAGGTTCTCGATCACGTGGTGCTCGGTGGTGACGAGCACACGAGCCTGAGAGAGATGGGGTTGATGTAGGATAGAGGTACGAGTGTTGGGGGAGAAATGGCGTTCTTATCGGGTGAAGAAGCCCGGGCGATTCTTGCAGCATATCGAAGGTTGGGCATACAGCCGACTGTCGATGTAGCTTCGATCAAGAAGGCCTTCAGGGTCGCGGCAAGCAAGGAGCACCCTGATCGTTTTCACACCGAAGCGGAAAAGCAGCGAGCCCATCACCGATTCATAGAACTTGCTCAAGCGCGCGATTTGGCGCTTCGTTGTGTTCAATCGGGTCTCATTGCTGACTACTTGGACCATGCGGGAAGACCTTCTCCAGAAGCTGGTGCGTCCGACTACGATTCGAGATCCGCGCAATCGCAGGAACCGGGTGGTGCATATGCCGGTACAGCGGACGATAGTCATGCCCGGACGTGGGTCGCATCCGATTACGACTCAGAGGAGCAAGCGCGGACTGCATACGAAGAAGAATGGAGCGTGTTCATTGCAGACGAGCATGCCTACTTCCGGTTCTGGGATTCGGCTTCGGCCACCGTATCGGTTCTGGTCCAGACGTTCAGTGTGAGCCTGGCTGTTAGCCTGATGCTGGGTGTGATTCTTAGCGTCGCCGGCAGCTTGATTACGTTAGCACTGATTGCACTCGTTCTGACGGTGGTCTTCTCGGTATCAATCCCACTGATAGGGTGGATTGCGGGCGCGTTGATTGCGTGGTGGGGATGGTCGGTATGTCGTGACGGTTGGCACGGGGTAGTCGCGGTCGTCGATGACGCCGCCCTGAAGATGCTTAGCACGGTGGCGAGAACTGGTTATCCTACGATCAGTTTCTTGACTGCATTCGTCACATCGCTGGGGCTCGTCTTGTTGGCGTACTCGTTCTTACAGCATGTTGGTGCCGGCTTTCTAGCGAATGTCTCACTGATTCTGTTCGTCATAATGGGGGTTTCGCTACTGTGGGTGTGGTACAGAGTGGGGGCTCTGTTGCGGGAATTGGACAGAGCCTTCGCGAAGATCAGGGCCAGCGCCAGTTACGGGCTTGTTGTTGCATCTGAGGCGGGACAACGCGAAGAAAGCAGCTGGTCCGCATCGGCAGGCAGGCATGGTGGTAGGGCCAGCCAATCTAAGGGCAGAAGCCGAATAGACTGGGCTCCGGTAAGGGGCAAGGCTCAGACCATTGCAGGTGTTATTGCGGTAGTCGCTGTCGTCGTGGCGGGCATCGTGTTCTGCGGCTCCGATGTGGATCGCGGTGCAGAGGAGCCAAAGCCGGTTACACGCCCTGCAGAGCGGGCCCCGGTATCAACTCCGGTGCCGTCAGAAGAGGTGCCGTCAGAAGAGGAGCCGTCAGAAGAGGAGCTCGAGTTCATCGCTTTGGCGAGTGCCGTGATGCTGACGATGCAGGAAGCGAGTTCTGCGGTCGACAAGTCGGAGCTGTATTCGATTGTCTACGCCGTGAACACGGCCAACGCATGTACCTCATTGCTTCTTGGGCTCGATGCTCCCTCTGGATTGTCGACGGCTGTTGAAGAACTTGCGATGTTCTGCAGGATGATGGCAGCCGCATGGATTTCGATGGAAGGCGGCTCTCGTGCCTCAGCACAGACAGGCCTTGAGGCCGCTGAGTCCCACATGAACGAGGGCATATCACAATCACAGACATACTTCTCTGAGCGAGGCATCGAATACCGGGATTGGATCGATGACAATCTAGTAGGACAGTTCTCTGCACAGATTGTAGCTCTGGCAGAGGAAGAAACCGCGCGAGATTTCGCGGCGGCGCAGCAGGCAGCCGAGGACGGCTTGCAGAGAATGGTTGGGACTTGGGGTTATGTCTCGAAGGACGATCCGGATGTCGTGCATCCTGCTTTGTCCATCTCGGCTGACGGGACCTGGAGCGAGGTAGGGGGCATGCAGTACTCAGGAGAGGTCAGCATCGAAGGCGACCGAGTCGTCGGTTATGATTGGTATCTGCGGGAAGCGGTTTATTCGTTTGTGCTGGGGTCCACCGTGGACGGCAGAGAGTGCCTAGTGGTGTTTTCGCCCGGCTGGGCATCGCAGACGGAGGAGAACAAGGTGAAAGTGCTGGCCCGCTACCGCGGGAGGGCTGACTCGGACGAGGGGTAATCATCGGCATCGCTTGAGCAGATGGTCTGACCTAGCTGTCCCGAAGTGACTTGGTTCAACCGATTCGATTCTGTCACAGACCGTGAGTTAAACGCAGGAACGCGATGAGTCCTCGAACCTACTTCTCTTCGCTTGATGCAGGATTAAGACCAGGAACCTCGGGAGGAGGATTTCATGGCACTCCAGCTCCTATTGTCCTGTGTGGCTTCGTGCTTGGCACTGACTCTCTGCGCCTGTGGCACAGCCGTTCCCGACTTGAAGGGCCTGACCTACGAACAAGCGGATAAGGCTCTAACCGAAGCAGGGTTCGAGCTCGGAGATGTGAGCTATCGCGAGGATGCCGATGGCGCCGTGGGGGCTGTAATGGATCAGAGTCCCGCAGCCGGTAGGAGAGCGTCTAGCGGAAGCGTTGTCGACATCGTGATAGCCGGTCCTGCGCCGGTCGAGACTCCCGACCTTACAGGCATGAACAGGGAGACTGCCGAAGGAGTGTTGAGCGCATTAGGGTTGATCGTCGGCAGCGTGAGCGAAAGCCATGACGCCACCGCGACCGTTGGTGCTGTCATCTCGCAGGAGCCTGCTCCCGGGGTCGAGACTCCCAAGGGATCGGGCGTCGACCTGGTTCTGAGCAAGGGGCCCGAACCGAAGGATGTCCCGTCGGTCGAGGGCGCTACCGAGGCTGAGGCCAAGGCCATACTCGAAGCTGCGGGCCTCAGTGTGGAAGTGAGAAGGCAGGCCCATCCGGCTACGAAGGACAGTGTGATTGCTCAGGATCCCGCCGCTGGGGCCAGTGCTAAACCAGGGGCTACGGTTACGATCACCGTCTCTACGGGTGAGGAGTACGTCTCTGTGCCCGATTTCGTTGCCAAAGGCGGCGAGAGCGAGTTCTCTGTGCGAAACGCTGAGGCTGCCGTTAATCCGGTCCGCTATGGCGATGCGAGATACACTTCTCGGTACGACGCTATCGCAGCAGAGGCTGGAGTGAAGGTGCAGTTCGTGCATATGTCCGAGGCTGATTCGGTCTTCATGCACGGCATGGGTGGATGGCCTGTGGGTCAAGATCCTGCTCCAGGAACCCGCGTCAAGCGTGGCACTACCGTACGGTTGGTTGTGATGCGCTGATCCTGGTTTCTAGGATAGAGTCGTAGGTCTTGCTGGGAGGAGGGTCCCATGCGGATGAGAGTCCTGCTGTCGTCAGCTGCACTGTGCCTGGCGATGATGCTCTCCGGTTGTGGGACGTCGGTCCCGGACCTTAAGGGTCTTACCTGTGAACAGGCGACCGAGACCCTCACGGACGCAGGGTTCGAGCTTGGACACGTCACGTACCGCGAGGACGCGCAAGGTGCTGTCGGTGCGGTGATATCCCAAGACCCTGATGCTGGGAGCAGAAGGCCTTCGGGAAGCGCTGTCGACATCGTGATCGCCGGACCGGAGCCGATCCCGGTTCCAGACCTGGTCGGGCTTTCTGAGTCTGAGGCAGAAGCCGTACTGTCGGCTGTGGGTTTGGCTATGTCGGTTTCGGACGAGACGAGCGTGGGTCCCGATCCAGGGACGGTTGTGGCACAAGACCCGGGACCTGACCAAAGGGTTGCTCCCGGGTCCACAGTGACCGTGGTCCTCAGTGTGTCGGACGAGGACGCGATAGGTGAGCGCCCCGATTCGGGAGCGGCTGTGCTCGAGCCGAAGATGGGTACGGCGGAGCGTACAGCGCTAATGGATGCCGCCCGGGCATACCTGGGCATATCGAACCAGTTCCTCGTCTGGCAGCTGTTCGTCCATGACGACCATGCTGTTGCAGACATCACGCCTGTCGGTGGAGGACAACGCAATCTGGTGTCGTTCGTGCGTGAGAACGGTCGCTGGCAAGGCCAGTGGCACAAGCGCTACATAGACGCGTCACGTGACGAGTTGCTGGCGGCTTCACCTTCCATGAGTCTGAGGCTTGCGAACGCAGCAGAGTTCATGGTGCCGATAGAGGTCGACCCTAGGTATGCCCAAGCTGGACCGAGGCTAGAACGAGCGGCGTGGGACACGAGTCTTCGTGCGAGAGTCTGGGCGCCTACCCGCATGCCTGAGGGCTATTCGGTTTCGGGTCAGGTTACTTTCGAGAGCAGCAGGCAGCATCATGTGCAGTATTCGGCAAGCGGTAAAGGGCTGATTGAAGTCTGGCACGGCATCATGGGAGATTGGGGCGAAATGGAGACAAATGCGTTCTTCACCGATGACATCAGATACGGAAGTCATATGGGCTGGCTGGAAGACCCTCTGCATGACATGGTTGTGACCGGACAGTACGGGAATTCTAGCATCTCTAGTCACGTCGTGGGAGAAGGGGCCTCTAGAGGCGCTGTCGCTGCTGTCGCAGAGTCGATGGTGCAGGTGTATCCGTAGAAATCTGCTAGCTCTTTTTGGCTTGCTTGCGGTTCTTTCGTGTGCCGATCAGGGCTTCGTTGAGTTCCTTGTCCAGAGTATCGAGGTACTCGACCATGTTGTGGTCGGTGGAGATGAGCACGCCAGCCTACGGGAGCTGGGTTTGATGTAGGCGGTGCAGACGAATATGGAATAATCTTGGGTAGCGAAAGGGGGGCGATGTCGGACTTCATCGACTACTACGAAGTGCTTCAAGTCCACCGCAAAGCGGAGCCTGAGGTGATTGCCAAGGCTTATCGTGCGCTGATGCTCAAGTACCACCCTGACCAGAGCGGCAAGGACGGGGAGCGTGCTCGACTCATCAACGAGGCGTACGAAGTGCTCAGTGAGCCAAGGAAGCGCGCGGAATACGATTCGACGCTCAAGACAGCGCAGCGCAAGCGTCGTGAGTTCGGTGGGTACTTCGCCGATCTCGAGGCTGATCTTGCTGCGGGCTTCCGGGCTCAAGCTCGTATGCGAGCTGCCAGACTGGACGCCATCAAGGAAGGGCGCAAGCCACCGAGTAGGAAGCTTCGCTGAGTTAATGGTTGCCGAGTAGCGGGCATTGAGGAGGTGTCGACTATGCCATCGGAAGAGAGCACCGCCAGTGCACTAGGCAAGGTCTTGTTGGGACTTGCAGTCTTAGCAATAGCGGTGGCGTTCGTAGTCTCCACGGGAGGAGTTGGTCTAGTCGCGATTATCCCGCTTCTACTGATTGGTAGGGTGGTGATGCTGTCAGTCGGGCCGGAAGTGGACACGCTTGCGAGAAAGGCGGCGAAAAGCGAGACCGGCAGAGCCGTGTCGCGAAGCACGCGTGTGGCAAGCGCGCATACGACGACGGTAGCCGAGCGCCAGAGAGTGAAGCATCGCGCGCGACGCGTGATCGGTCAGCTGCAGGAGCAGTTGGACGCGGGGGCAATCGGAGAGAAGGAGTTCGCGCTGAGAGCCCAGTCTGTACTTGCCCGAGCGAACCTGGACCGAGCAGCATTGGACGACGAGCTTGCAGCACGGCTTAACAGGATAGCCGATGAGCACCCCGAGACACGAGAACGTGGAGGGTCTTCTGGCTGAAGCCGCAGGAATCTCTCATTCTGGCGGAAGACGACGAACTCGAAGCCCCCGGCGCGCGTGCGCCAGAAGATGAGTTGTTCATGGCCCTGTATCGTCAGTGGGCTACGACAGGCAGACCGGATACGCTGGATTCGTTACTGGACAACTTGAGGAGTGCAATAGGCGCAGGACGGATTCGACCATCAGACAGCGCGATGCTCCGTGAGCATATGCCTGAGCTGAGTGGTAACAGCAGGTTTGAAGCCTGCATGCGGGATCTTGGGAACCGCTCCAAATCCAACGATCTGTAGGTGGGCGAAAAGGCGGCTTCGAGGGATGCTGAGACTGGAGTCGTTGGTGTGGTCTCAATGGAAGCTTAGTCATTGTCATCGACATGTCGGACCAGAATCTCTTAGGCAACGACCGTAGGTTCTAGCTCTCGCTCGCGTGCTTGCGCTTCTTGCGTGTGCGAATCAGCGCTTCGTCGAGCTCCTTCTCCAGAAGCTCAAGGTTCTCATCGATACGTTCGCGGATCTTGCGCAGGAAGGACTTCACGCTGCACCTCGTTCCATCAGTGCCGTGTCGTCGAGCCCGAACGCGATAGCGTGAAACGGGAGTTCACTGGGTACCTGCTTCCATCAGTGCCGTGTCATGAAGCCCGAATGCCATTGCTTTGAGCCGGGCTTGTCTATGGGCGTAGGCGCTTGACGCCAGCTCGAGCTTTTCCAGCACCGCCATCCAACGGTTCGCCAACGCTGCGTAGTAGCGGTCGGTGAGATTGAATTCGTTGATAAGTGCGGAATCAGCGAAAGAAGAGCGGTATTGACCGAGACACATGGTCCATGATCGATTTGTCCTTACTGTGACGCGCTCGCGCGCGAGCATGATATTGGTGGCTTCAGCCACGAGGTCATCGAAATCGGCAAGGCAGCCGGCGTCTGCGAGATAGCCGTAGTGCCGGCGAAAGTCGGCTGCGATCCGTCTTGCGTAGGCGATCTCGACCGGACATGGCTCACCGATCACGGGAAGCTCCGGGTCGGGGATGTCGCACTCTTCGCGGTAGGCGCAGTCGGTCCGCCGGCAGGGAATCGGTCCGTCGACCGCGATTCCCCACCGAAGCGAGTTGTGCCGTGTCATTTCGTATGAGCCGTTCATCTCAATCGAACATCCGTTCTGTAGGTGGGCAAGTGCGCGGGTTCCACCAGGGGGGAAGTATCCGGAACGGCCTTTGACCTGGTGTCCTTCATGACCGTCCACTAGGAGAGTACCGGCGAGTGTCCGGAAAGGGTCGATCATGTCGTAAGTGAGCGAGATAGGTCGAGGAGAAGTAGAATAGGCGAGGGAGGAGAGTCGGTTGGGCATCGAGTGCCGCACACGGTACCGCCGAGACAAACGCGGGCGGAAGAAGCAGGTAGGGAACTCGTACACGGTTCGCTATCGTGGTAAGGGCCTGGGCACCTACCACCGTAAGTCTGACGCCGAGAACGTGCTCACCCAGGCCAAGGCGGAGTTCAAGACTACGGGCAGGATCAAGGCGTTCAAGGAGATTACGGTATCGGAGCTGATTGCGAAGCATCTGGGTGCCTTGAGGGGTAAGCGGTTGAAGAAGAGCACGCTTGCGGGCTATGGCAACTACCTGAGTCATTTCAAGCAGTCCATGGGCGAAGATCGCAGGGTTTCGACGATCAGCCACGAGGATCTCGAGTTGTTTGTGACGGAACTCTCGGAAGAGAGAGATCTGGCGCCGCTTACCGTGAATTGCATCGTGCAGGCTGTTGCTCAGATGTTCGATGCCGCTGTTCGATGGAACTACCTGTCCGAGAACCTAGCACGCCAGGTCACTAACAGGCCCAGGCGTCGAAGGTTATGTGAGGTCAAGGTACTGACTGTGGAGGAGCACAAGCGGTTGGTGGCTGCCACCAATCCGCACTACCGGCTGATGGTCCAGGCGTGGCCGTTCATTGCGGCTCGACCGAGCGAGATGTACGGATTGAGGGTCGGCGACTTCGACTCAGAAGCCAGGGTTCTGCGCATTGAGCGGCAGTATAAGGGAGGCGAGTACTCGGGGTTAAAGCATGACGGGTCACCAAGGACACTGCATCTGGACGAACGGACTTCCTTGCTTCTCGATGAGCAGATCGCCAAGCTTGGAGACCGCGCCTCACCCGATGCGCCGTTGTTCCAGAGCGAACAGGGGAGGCCGGTCAACTCGTCGTGGTTCCATCGGGGAGTGTTCAAGAAGGCTGTCGAGCAGGCGAAGCTCACCGAAGGCGTGACACCGCACACGTTGCGACATTGCGGCGCGACTTGGTTGCTGGAGGCAGGTACGAGCTTGATGTACACGGCGAAGCACCTAGGGCACAGCAATCCGAGTATCACTGCGTCCACGTACAGTCATCTTCTCGCTGAGGTTGACAAGAGCGCCATGTCTCGACTTAACCGCTGGTATGAAGGTATGGCGGAGGCCTACGAGAGTATTCAGCCGAAAGCTGTTGGCAACGGAGTGGGAGTAGAGTATGGGCCAGAGTGCGGATGGGTTGACCAGTACTCGCCCGAGGAGTTGGAGGAACTACATGCAGTAGCCGAGAGGCAGATGGAGGCAATGAAGGACGAATTCGTCGATGAGTTAGTGAGAATGGCGAAGCTGAGGAGGTTCAACGAGGTTCGTAATCGGGTGGCGACGTTGCGTGAGCACCTTGATGTTGATGACGTTGACGCTGTTCTGGCAAGGGCGTCCGAGCAGGGCGTGGCGGTTGGCATTGACACGAAAATGACACAAGAGGCAGAAGAGGAAGGCGAAACGGCCACCTAACCTGCTAGTGAGGGTCTAAGTGGTCTAATGCACATGAGACGGGTCCTCATCGCATCCGAAGACATGCACACGCGTGCGTGGGTCCGCAGCGCCCTGGAAGACCTCGATGTCACGCTCGCCGAGGTCGGCGGCGGAGAGGTTGCCGCCA